>CAJBPJ010000252.1 GCA_903957465.1 uncultured Opitutia bacterium | reverse complement strand
TGTACCAATTTCGCGACCAAAACGTTGAACAATGTGTCCTGCCTCTTCGCAGGAAACGCCGAATGCATCGACGGTTTCAGATTCAACTTCTCCGCCAGGGTGTCCGGTATAAACCACGCAAATAAGGCGTCCGCCCGTCCGTAAAGCTCCGAGGGCTCCATGCAGCGCTTGGCCAGTTGTCAGCGGTT
The DNA here is from genome assembly GCA_903957465.1 of uncultured Opitutia bacterium. GTDB lineage: Bacteria > Verrucomicrobiota > Verrucomicrobiia > Opitutales > UBA953 > UBA8828. The sequence goes on along the minus strand of CAJBPJ010000252.1, from coordinate 7,648 downwards.
TAGTCGTTAGCGAATGGTCGGATCCAGGTAGGTAACCCAGATTGAAGAGCACACAGTCTACTTTTCCGCGATAGTCTGCAGGAATAAGACTGGCGATTTTTGCATGATCCGCGACACGCAGGTCGCAACTGCGATGCAAGTCTTCGGCCACAACTTTGGCTTGAGTGGTGGCAATGGCGAGCGGTTGGATGTCGATCGAAAGTACATGCCCTGTTGCGCCAACGCGTCGGGCAAGAAAGAGAGTGTCTTGGCCATTGCCGGCAGTTGCATCCACGGCATAACCTCCTGCCACCAGGACTTCGGACGCTAATTGATGTGCGAGACCCGTAAGTCGCACTTTACGGGAGCCAAGGGTATTTACCAAAGTTGGGTGGGCGTTTCTCGACATAAGCACGGTGTCCTTCTTCGCCTTGTTCGGTTAGGTAGTAGAGGAGGGTGGCGTTACCCGCGAGCTCTTGAATCCCTGCTTGTCCGTCGAGTTCTGCATTAAAGGCAGATTTGAGACAGCGGATAGCGAGTGGGCTTTGCACTGTCACTTCGCGTGCCCAGCGAACGCCTTCATCATCAAGTTTATCAACCGGAACTACAGCATTCACTAAACCCATCTCGAGTGCCTCTGTGGCATTGTATTGTCGGCAAAGGTACCAAATCTCGCGCGCTTTTTTCTGTCCAACGATTCGAGCTAGGTAGGCAGCGCCAAAACCACCATCGAAACTCCCGACGCGTGGGCCTGTTTGTCCGAAGATAGCGTTATCAGCGGCAATGGTTAAGTCGCAGACAACGTGCAGCACATGACCGCCTCCGATCGCAAAGCCTGAGACTAGTGCGATGACCACTTTGGGCATCGAACGAATTAGTTTTTGAAGATCGAGAACGTTTAAGCGAGGTACACCGTCTTTGCCGATGTAACCGCCGGCTTGTTCGCCACGAATCTTCTGATCGCCCCCTGCGCAAAATGCATATTTGCCGTCGGTCTGCGGATTTGCGCCACGTAGGAGTACGACTGCAATCGTGGTATCGTCACGTGCATCGTTAAAAGCCTTCATCATTTCAGCAATGGTATCGGGTGTGAAGGCGTTCCGACGGTCCGGTCGGTTTATGGTCACACGGGCAATACCCTCGGCCTTCTCGTAAATGATATCCGAGAAGGTCCCCTGGGCTTTCCAAGCGGGTTGAGTCATGGGCTTAAGTTGAAGGGGATTTGTAGAGAAAGCGAGTATGAGAGGGGTCTCGCTTGAAAAAGCCATAAGGCTCACTCAGCATACGGGTCTCATGCCTGCCCTGACTCCCGAACAACGCCAAAAGGTTACCCGCTGGGTTGCGGATGGAGCCTCACTTTCCGAAGTGCAACAACGCCTTCAATCGGAGCTCAACCTTTCGATGACGTATATGGATGTCCGTTTTCTGGTAGATGATTTAGACCTTACCTTGGTGGAAAAGATTGAACCGAAGGTAGAAGCACCGGCCGCAGGTTCGGAGGCAATAGCTCCTGCCACAGAAGCAGTAGCAAGTCCTGCAGGAAAAGTATCGGTATCCGTCGATTCAATTGCACACCCTGGATACTCGGTCACCGGTCAAGTAACCTTCTCGGATGGCCAGACAGCGAAATGGTTTGTCGATATGGAAGGTCGCCCCGGTCTCCAGGCAACAACCCCAGGGTATCGTCCAACCCCCGCCGACATCCAAGAATTCCAAGTCTTACTCGACGCGGAGTTTCGTAAGTTGGGGTACTGAGTCCCTTCAGCGGGCTAGCACCTCGACTTTGTTGACGACGCCCTTCAGGTAGGGTTTGAGACCGTCCTCCGTCAATGTCGACACGCCCGACCTGTCCGACTTGAGATGCGCGTCGAGGAACAGCAGGATGGCGGCTCGGGTGATAGGCTGCACATCCTCGCGGCTTGAGGAGGTCTGTGCCTTGCGACTGGATCCGGATGAGTCGGTGAAATCCAAGTGCTTGGCGTTGGCGAGCCAGACAAAGCGATGATCCCCCTTGGGCCAGAGCGCGAATCCTTCGCGGCGGTTCTCAGCTGGCGAACCGTTTTGCTGGCGGTCCTGCGTCCCGCTGATGCCGAGCATCGGCACCCTGAGCGAGGCGAAGCTCTCGCCAAGGAAGAAGGGCTCGCCGACGCCCTGCGGAGACAGCGATACTCCGCAACGTACGCGCCGGTCTGACAAATCCGGACCGAGCCCCTTGCCGGGGGCGACGGTCGGTCTCAGCCAGTCGAGCGCGGGACGCATCCCGCAGGTGACCATGGCGGTGTAGGCGCCGAAGGAGTGGCCAATGATGCCGATACGGCTCAGGTCGATTCGCCCCTGCAATCTGCCCTCGGCCTCGTTCTGTTTCGTCGCCCAGTCGATGACGAAGCTGATATCCTTCGGCCGGGTCAGCACCTCGTCGGCGTCATGGATCATGGCGTCGATGTTTTGCATAAGGCGAATACCTTGCGTCAGGCGTTCCCGGTTGCTACCCACATGCTCGAGGCATATCACGACATAACCATGGGAGGCAAGGTGCTGGGCCTGTGCGAAATGGGTGTCCCAGTCGCCGCCGGCACCATGCGAGAAGATGATCAGTGGCATGGCGCTTGCGCCGGCAGGGAGGTGGGCCTTAACGGGCACAAGGCGTCCCGAGCCGATGTCGGTTTTCGCTGCGCGACGAGGGAGGATGCGAGGGCGTTCCGAGGCATCTGCAACCGACGGCCTCGAGGCGTCCCTTAAGGTTGCGAACTCGATTGTCTCGACAGCAAGCGGTCCGCACATCGATGCATCGGCCGCTCGCAGTTCGGCTGAAAGAAAGGATAGGATTGCGATGATGGAGGCGAGACGGCGCATCATCGGTTTGAACCCCGTTCCACGCGGATAGTTACGATCTGCGCCTAGCGGCGTGACCCCAGGATCATCTCCGCCAGAGCGAGGTCGGCGGGGCGGGTGAGCTTCAGGTTGGCGTCGTGATTCTCAACCAGCGCCACATTTTGTCCAAGTATCGAGACGGCGGAAGAATCATCCGTCACCTTACGGTGCGACTCTTTCACCTTACGGTAGGCTTCGAGTACGAGTGCAGTTCTAAAAACCTGTGGTGTCTCTGCACTCCAAACTAAATGTCGATCGGGTGAACTATCCACCGCTGCTTCGCCTGCTCGGGCAATTTTTACGGTATCCGCTGAGCGGCTAGCGAGAATCGCCGCACCCACTTCCAGTGCTTTGGCGCGCACTTTTAATATAGCCTCCGTGGTTACTAAAGGTCGGGCAGCATCGTGGATGTGAACGAGTCCCTTATGTTCCGCACATGTTTCCAATGCCGCTAAAACTGAATCTTGTCTTTCCGCGCCGCCTTTTACCCAGCCATCTACTTTAATTTCACTGCAGTACTTAGCGATAAGCTCTTGTAAAAATTTCAGCTGTTCTTCGTCGCGGTAGGTTAAAATAATTCGGCCGATGTGACCGGTCGCAGCGAAAGCACGCAGGCTATGTACGAACACAGGAAGGCCACTCAGCTGTGCTGTTGTTTTATCGGCGACGACACCTTGCATTCGGCGAGCCGAACCTGCCGCGAGTAAGATGAGGATGTCGGAAGGTGATGCCATTAGGCAGATTCGCCAATCTCCCGCTGGATGGCGCGTACAGCGGCGATGGGATCTTTGGCTTTAAGAATGGGACGTCCCACAACAATCGCAGAGGCACCTGCGTGTGCGGCCTCAGCTGGCGTCATCACACGGCTTTGGTCATCGCCGGCAGCATCGGCTGGGCGGATGCCAGGTGTAACGAGCATGGGTGACGCACCGAGGTCAGCGCGGAGCATTGCAAGTTCGAGGGGCGAGCAGACGAGGCCACGTAGGCCGCTGTCGATCGCCATGCGTGCAAGTAGACGAACTTGCTCGGCGGGTGCACGATTAACTCCGACGGCAGTGAGTTGGGCGTCGTCCATCGAAGTCAGTACAGTGACGCCGAGCAGTGTGCAGTCGGGTAAATGTTTCGACGCAGCTTCGGCGGCACGGGCGAGCATGGCGGGTCCGCCTGATGCGTGCAGTGTAAGGAGTGAGCAGGGACGTCCGCGCAAACTTCCGATCGCTGATGCGACCGTGTTCGGGATGTCGTGCAGTTTGAGATCAAGGAATACTTTGAAGCCAAGATCATGAAACGTGTCGACGATGTCAGGTCCGTGACGTGTAAATTGCTGCAGGCCGAGTTTGACCCAGCGGAGTTGACCAGCGAGAGGCTTGGCGAGGGCCACAGCTTCTTCCTGGGTGTCGACGTCCAGGGCGAGGATGAGGCTGCAGTTAGGGGAAGCCATGCTCACTAGACTTAAGGACTAAAGGCTAAGGACTAAAGGACTAAAAACTCGGTGTAGGTACCGACTTAAACCTTTAGGCGGAACTTCACCACGACCTTGATGACGTCAATCGGGCCTTCGACTTGTACCCCGGGCTGATGGGCATCTTCGGGCAGGAATACTGCGAAGAGGCCGGGCTTAAGTCGAATCATGCGCTCGGGCTTCTCGGGCGGCGCGTATTTCTCGACATCCTTTTCTGATTGATAGGGGCGGGTGATGGATAGCCCAGCCAGCTGCCCATGTCCGCAGAGTTCTTCACCAACGAGTAAGACTTGAATGTCGCCGAAGAGTCGGTGCGCCTCCCATTGCTTCTCAGCGTAAGGTGCGGTTCGGTAGCGGTTGACGCCACCGACAAGGTTGTCGCCAACGATTGGATACTTTCCGTCGGCGATTGAAGCATCGAGCGATGTCAGCCACGCAAAGGCCTGCGGGAAAAGTGGATGAGTGCCGGCGTGCGCCTGCCAGTTATCGAGTCGGTCAAGGATCACGGCGCAGATCCTTCGATGTCATCCTCCGCGAGGTCTACGGATTGCTCGGCACCGAGGAGTTGGAGCAGTACGGCAATACGCTTTGCGGGTGGATGAAGACGCAAAACTTCACCTTCGGCACCGGCGAAGACTCCACGAACGATGCGTACCTTATCACCGACCATGAGTGCGGCTTGTTCGAGCGAGAGTACAGCTTCGGGACCAAGGGCTCTTAATTCGGTGATTACACTGCGATCGACTGCGACGGGTTTGCTGTCGCGACGAACCAAGTGAAGGACACCGCGGGTATGATTGACTGGCCCTGAAAGTTCATCCGGTGCAAAAGAGGCAAACAGGTACCCTGGAAATAGCGGCTCGATCACGGTTTTCTTTCCGTGCTCAGTTCGCTTGATTCGTTTAACGCGTGGAAAAACAATTTCCACACCTTCCATGGATTGGAGTTGTCCGGCGGCTACGGCTTCTTGACGAGGTTTACACCTCACGCAAAACCAGCCGTCAGATAATTCAGGCATGCTGTTTGGGTCGGTTCGCAGCGGGTAGCCAGCCGAGGGCGATGATAGCTAACTGACTCAGAACAAAATAAGCTAAGTACATAAACCCGGCTTCCGTGAATCCATAGCTGTGTAATCCGACACCAAGAAGATTGGTACCAAACCATGACCAAGCAGTGACGATATTGCCGAAGACGAGGAGTTGCATGAGGCCTTCGCGGTCAACGAGTTTACCCCAGCGTGCGTGGAGGGCGACCGCGCACCAAAGCACAATGAGTAGCGCGCCATTCTCTTTAGGATCCCAACCCCAGAATCGGCCCCAACTTTGGTCAGCCCAAATTCCACCAAGCATCGTGCCGATGAAGCTGGCAATAGTTGCAAACGCGAGAATTCCATAGGCTGCGGGAGCAAGTCGCTGAGCGGTTTCTTCGGTATACCGTGGGTGTAAACGTCCAATGAGGTGGAACGTCGCAAGCATGCCAGCCACAAACATCGCAGAGTAGCCAAGCGTCACGATGGTTACGTGGGTTGATAGCCAGAAGTTTGAATCAAGTACGGCGCGCACGCTTTCAAGGGCGTCCTCCCCTGACAGGGCGAGGTTATGGGCGAGAATGAGTGACCCGAATCCAGCTGCCGCTGCGGCAGCAACGCCTAGTCCGTTGCGCCATGTGCTTTCAAGCAGAAGCCCGAGAAGTGCAGCACCCCAGGCTACAAAGATAGTTGATCCATAGAGATTGGTGACCGGTGCATAGCCATGGATGAGCATGCGCGCTAAAATTGCAGCCGTATGGAGGGCGAAGACGGTCCAGCCTGCGATGACGCAGTAGCGACGGATTTTCGCGACGCCAGTTGTCCAATGTATAAGGATAGCGAGCAGGATGACCAGGTAGCTTATCAGTATCCAGTAGAAGGGTTGCAGTCGAGCGAAGTTAGATTCGGCAAGTACCCGTGAGGTCTCAGGTACAACAAGTAAGGTTGTGAGGTCGCTTAGAGATTTCTGGGCGATTGTATCGTCACCTGTTCGCCATGATTCTGCGAGCAGAGCATAATTAGGTACGACTGCAGGTTTATCTAATGGTATGCCTTCGGTGACTTCGAGGAGTGCGTCGCCAAGTTTTGACCAAGTATTCTTGCCAGTACGAGGTACGATACCGACGGTGCCTTGCTTGGAGATATCGCGGTAACGTTCGATAAGTTGCCGAATGACTTCTTGGAGCTGCGGATCGAATCCGCGTGAAGTTGGATCCTTCTTGCGTAAGGTTTCGATTTCTTGCGCTGCTTTCTGCAAAGAGCTTAACCACGCAAGGTATTCCTGTGATGGCGTGATTTCAGGTGGAAGATCCGGCGGGATGAAGGTGAGACTCGTTGCCGCATATGCCCGGGCTGCTGCATCAAGGTTAAGCACTGCGCGGTCAAAAGCATCGCGGGTTGGTTGGGCGCGCTCACTCGCACTTTTAGAAGCAAGTGAAACAGCATCTACATGCGTTAGAATTTCGTCCCAACTATACCATTTGGTGTCGCCATTCGGTCTGCCGAGTAATGCTTGGGCGCCGATATGATCGACCCTAAATACCTTCAAGTGGCGTGCGACCCATGGACGGAAGCATGTCTCCGCTAACCATTCTGTAGCTGTTAGTTCGCTGCCCTTAAGTTGAATGGGGCGTTGTTGAATCGAAAGTAGAACATTTTCAGGTACGTTCGGACGTCGAGCTGCCACGAGAACCTTATCGGCTTCTGTCCATTGACTACGTGGTTTGCCGAAGATCACTCGATCGGTTTCATCCAGTGCGACTGTACGCCGACCGCGAATCTGCAGCAACGTATTGGCGGCAAGAATATCAACGGGGATGACCCGTCCATTCCATTGCACCGGTAATCTCCCGAGTTCTGATGAGAGTTCGCTGCGTAGGCTAGGGTTGGCTTGTCCAAAGGCATCGGGCGTCGCTAAGAGCACACAGAGGAGTGCCACGACTGAGCGACGTTCATTTAAGAAGCGAATGAGCCTTAAGATGAAGTGTAATAGAAGCCCTAATGACATCACTGCTACCGCCACGTATGGCATCCAGTCAGCAGGATTGCGCACGACTTGAAGCACGGTTGCAGACTTACCATTAGATTCCCCGAAGCTTGATTGATAAAAAGTAAGTCCGCCGTGACGGAGAGGCTGGTTCATCGAAATTGTGAACTCCGTACCTTGATTATTTTCGCGTAAGATGATGTCAGACGCAAAGCGCTTAGGGATGTCGGTTCCTGGATAGCGGTCGTGGGTGAACTTTCGTAGCTCGATGGCGAATGGCAGATAGTCGCGTTGGCGACGAACGGAAATTTCCCAACTCTTG
>CAJBPJ010000251.1 GCA_903957465.1 uncultured Opitutia bacterium | reverse complement strand
CTCGCCATCGGTGCTAACTTTGGCGGACCTGGCCTAGGTCTCTTTGCTGTTCGCTACACTGATTCAACACGCAACGATGTCCGCGCCACACCGGGTCGCTTTGTCGGCAAAGCCAAGGACAGCGCAGGACGTGAATGTCTCGTCATGGTGATGAGCACACGCGAACAACACATCCGTCGCGATAAAGCCACTTCCAACATCTGCTCCAACCAAGCGTTCATTGCGACCGTTGCAGGCGCAGCCGTCTTAGAGCGCGGCGATCAAGGCTTGGCCGCATCTGCCAGAGCTGGTCGCGACAATGCTGTATCCGTCGCTTCCCGACTCGCCACCATTCCGGGCCTGAAAATCTGCCATGCAGATCAAGTCTTCTGGAATGAATTCTCACTAATGCTACCGGGTCCTGCTGCTGAAGTTATTCAGAAAGGACGCGCAGCTGGATTACACGTCGGCATCGATATTACCGGTCGCACACCCTGCAACTGCAACCTCCTCAAGATTTCGTTCTCCGATTTACAATCCACCGCTGATTGCGATCGACTGGTTGCCTTCTTTGAAGGTCTCTTCGGAAAAGCTACAGGCACAACCAAGGTTACGGAAGTTCCTTCCGCACTTCGTCGCACCGGGGCAGCAGAAATTCCTGGCTTCAGCGCCGCTGAACTTCGCGAGTTCTACACGAGCCTCGGCGAGCAGAATGTCTCCCCAGACACAGGCTGCTTCCCTCTCGGCTCATGTACCATGAAGTACAACCCGCACATCAATGATTGGGCCGCAGGTCTTGAAGGATTTACCGCAGCACACCCACAAGCACCGACCGAAGACGTCCAAGCCTGCCTCGAAGTTATCTACCAACACCAAGAATGGTTTAAGGCTATCACTGGCCTTGCCGGCGTGGTCACACAGCCTGTAGCGGGTGCCCAAGGCGAACTTGTGGGCATTAAGATGTTCCAAGCTTATCACCGTGCACGCGGTGATCATGGCCGCGATGTATTACTCATTCCCAATAGCGCACACGGTACGAATTTTGCGACTGCGGCGACTGCTGGATTCGAAACCAAAGTTATCGACGGAAAGAAATATGGCATCGTGGTGCTTAAGTCTGCGCCGAGCGGCGAAATCGATTTAGTCGATCTCGAAGCACGCATTGTCGAACTCGGATCGCGCATTTGTGGCGTGATGTGCACAAACCCAAATACTTCTGGCGTTTTCGAAACCAACTTCCGCGTGATGGCCGAACGCATTCACGCAATCGGCGGATTGGTCTATATGGATGGAGCCAATATGAACGCCATCGCTGGCTGGCTCGATCTCGACAAACTCGGCGTCGATGCAGTGCATAACAATCTGCACAAGACATGGACAGTGCCACACGGCGGGGGTGGACCTGGAGACGGTATGGTCGCCGTCTCACATCGCATCGTCGATTTCATCCCAGGAATGCAAATTCGCAAAGTCGGTAACACCTTAGTACCCTACAAGGCTCCTAAGAGTATCGGCAGCTTCCACCGTCACTGGGGTAACTTTGCACACAAAGTGCGCGTGCTAACTTACCTTGAGCGCCTTGGCAAAGACGGCGTACGCCGAATGGCTGCAATGTCCGTGCTCTCGGCACGCTACCTCTTCCAGCGCCTTCGCAAGACCTACCCTTCGCTACCCGTAGCCGCCGCG
>CAJBPJ010000250.1 GCA_903957465.1 uncultured Opitutia bacterium | reverse complement strand
CTTGAAGAGCTCCACGAAGCGGTCGCCCTTATCAAGGATGCCTTTAGTTTGCGCATCAAGGTCTGAGCCGAATTGAGCGAAGGCAGCTAGTTCGCGATACTGTGCGAGTTCGCCCTTAACTTTACCGGCAACTTGCTTGAAGGCTTTAATCTGTGCGGCCGAACCCACGCGCGACACCGATAGACCGACGGAAACGGCTGGGCGGATACCTTGATTGAACAAGTCGGTCTGAAGGAAGACCTGACCGTCCGTAATCGAGATCACGTTGGTAGGAATGTAAGCCGAAACGTCGCCCGCTTGTGTTTCAATAATTGGCAGAGCGGTGAGCGATCCCTTACCAGCCAGGCGAGCGGAACGCTCGAGCAAGCGGGAGTGCAAATAGAAGACGTCGCCGGGATATGCTTCGCGACCCGAGGGGCGCTTTAAGATTAGGGAGATTTGGCGATACGCTGCGGCGTGCTTGGAAAGGTCATCATACACGATGAGCGCATCCATACCGTTTTCCATGAACCACTCACCGATTGCGGTGCCGGAGAATGGTGCAAAGACCTGGTTCGCGGCATTGTCTGCGGCAGGAGCAGCCACAATCACGCAGAACTCCATGGCGCCAGCCTTCTCGAGTGTGCCGATGGTTCGGGCGATTGAGGAATTCTTGGTGCCGATAGCTACGTAGACAGAGTAGACGGGGCGGAACTTCGCATCACCTGAAGCCAAACCGACGCGGTTGGCGTTGGCTTGGTTGATGATGGTGTCGATGGCGATTGTGGTTTTTCCGGTAGCGCGGTCACCGATGATGAGTTCGCGCTGACCGCGGCCGATAGGGATCATCGCATCGATCGCCATGATGCCTGTCTGCATTGGCTGATCGACGGACTTACGCGGGATAATACCAGGGGCGATTTTTTCGACAGGGTAACGCTCGGTTGACTGGATGGGGCCTTTGCCGTCCACAGGATTGCCTAAAGCATCAACCACGCGGCCGAGTAGACCTTTGCCAACAGGGATAGAGAGGAGGCGCCCAGTCGTCTTTGCTTCCATGCCCTCTTTGAGGCTGGAGATGTCACCCATGACGACGCAGCCGACGGTGTCTTCAGCAAGGTTAAGGGCGACGCCTTGCAGTCCGCCGGGAAGCTCAATCATTTCATTCATCATGACGCCCGAGAGGCCGTCGATGGCGGCGACACCGTCCGCAAGCGTGACGATGGTGCCGACGTTGGACTTGCCCGCACGGGTGTCGAGGCCGGCAATGGCCTTTTGAATCTGATCAATCGCGTTACTCATTGTAATAAGGTTTAGAGGATGGGTTAGAAATTTTAGGAAAGGGCCTTCACTAAGTTGGCAAGGCGAAGGGCGGAAGTGAGATCGGTGACGTCGTCACCGACGCGTACACGGAATCCAGCAAGGAGGGTGTCCTTGCGTGTTGCCACTGGGCTGATGGGACGTCCGAGTGTTTTGGTAAAATGAGCGGCAATCGCTGAAGCGTCACTTGCAGACAAAGGGCCAGCATGCTCAATGCGTGCTTCGCTCCGGGCAATCTCACGACGAACTGACGTGAGGTATGCGCGCAAAATTGGGCGCAATTGGTGTGCCGAATATTTTTTGGAAATGGCGGCAACCACCGCACTGACACGTTCTGAAGAAATGACCCCTTCATGGAGGGAGAGCGCCAGGAGGCGCTTGGCTTCAGCTCGGGCAGCAGCGGGCGACATCGAGAAAATTATCGAGCGAGCTGCTTGGTCGCAGCCTCGTTGAGGCGCGATTTGGTGGCATCATCGAGCGATTGCTCGAGAACTTTTGCCGCAGTCTCGACAACAAGACGCGCTGCGTCGGTGCGGAATTCAACTTGCATGCGACGGCGATCGGCTTCGATGGCCTCTTGACCGCGACGAATGACTTCGGTTGTCGCAACCACTGCTTCAGCCTTGGCGGCTTCGACAACTTGTTTTGCAGCTGCACGTGCTTGGGCAAGCATGGTGGCGGCTTCGTCAGCAGCCTGATTGAGGCGTGCTTCCGCAGTTTTATTGGCTTCGGCTAAGCGCTTCTCAGCAGCCGCAGCATCGGCGAGTCCCTTTTCAATAATCGCTGTGCGTTGCTCAAGGGTGCCAAGCGCTGGCTTAATCGCCCACTTCCAGAGAACGAAAGCGAGGACGCAGAAGTTGACGAGCTGGACAATGAGGTGTGGAGCATCAACGCCGAAGTTGCCGAGCAATTCGGAAACAGGATTAGCGGTGTGGGCGGTTTCGAGGAGGAAGGTCATGACGATAAATTCTGCGCTTTAGGTAAAGGTAAGTGGCGGGCCCCCTTGCGGGGGCCGCACCACAACTGACTTATACTTGGGCCTTGAGGAAGATCGCGTAGAACGCGACCGCTTCAGCGAGAGCCATGCCCAGAATGGACTGGACGAGGATCTTGCCGGAGGCCTCAGGGTTACGACCCACGGATTCGACAGCTTTGGCACCAATCAAGCCTACACCGATGGCAGCAGCGAAGCAGCCAACAGCAGCAGGAAGGGAACCGGTAATTTCAGCGAGGATCATATGTAGTGTGTGTTGTTTGGGTATTTTCTCGGTCGGCCGCATGGGGAAGTCCCAGCAAGTCGCTCTCCGCGAAAGTAAATTAGTGGGCGTGTTCTTCGTCGTGTCCGCCTTCGTGGTTACAAATGAGGCCGATATAAACGGCGGAAAGAAGCGTGAAGACGAACGCTTGGATTAAGCCAACCAGGAGTTCGAGCATCGCAGCGAGCGCAGGCACGACATAAGGGACGGTGTTACCAAGTGCGTGAATTAAATTCTCGCCGCCAAAAACATTTCCGTAGAGGCGGAATGAAAGTGAAATAATACGGAAGAAAATGGAGATGACTTCAATGCCGCCCACGCCGATGAAAATAAAGCTGAGCAAAAGCCACATGGGTAACCCGATTTCTTTTTTGTCTGCCTTATTACCAAACAAATCGAAGATGAGCACCTTCATGCCGGCGTAACGAAGGACGAAGTAAGACCAGAAAACAAAAGAGAGAATGCTGAGTGCCAACGTCGTGTTTAAGTCTGAGTTTGCTGGGCGAATCGCATCGACCCACTCCGTACCGTTTTGGTATTTAATCGTGCCGACTCCTGGGAGCAAACCGCTCCAATTCATGAGTAAGATGAAAACGAAAAATGCACACAGCGGTGGGAAAACTTTGCCGATCATCTTTTTTCCAACAATTGGCTCAAGCGCATCGCGCAGTCCTTGTGCCATGCCTTCGATAACCGACTGACCTTTACCAGGAATCAGTTTTGGCGTGCCGACGGTTATGCGCACCGTGACGATAATGAGCAGCGCGATGATCCACGTCGTGAGAACAGAATTCGTGACAGGAAAATCTGCGATTTTGAAAAGTTCTGTTGCCTTGGCAGAAACACCTTCTCCGCCCGCAGCCTTAAGAAGGGACGGTAGTAAAAGGAGGGTGAGAAAAAGGCGCTTCATGCGGTAAGCTCCTACAAGGGAGAAGGCAGCCTTGGACAAGGGTCAACACTACGCGGAGGAGCAACCTTGGAGTTAGGAAAACCCCTTTTTGCCTATTAGTAAAACTTATAGGCCATCGCTTACGGCTGCAGCCTACTAATCGACCAGCCTTGGGCCGTCTTTTGGTAAATAAACCTATCGTGCAGCCGGTTGGGGCGACCTTGCCAAAACTCAATTTTCTGAGGTTTTATGCGTAGTCCACCCCAGTGAGGGGGTACCGGCACACTACCCTCGGGGTGTTCTTTTTTTAATTGTTCAAGCCGAGCCTCCAGGGTTGCCCGATCTGGCACTGGGTCGCTTTGGCAAGAGGCCCAGGCCCCCAGCTGACTACCATAAGGTCGCGATTGAAAGTAAGTCTCGGTCTCCTCCCTTGAAATATGCTCTACGGTGCCAAGGACGTGCACCTGACGTTCAAACTCTATCCATGGGAAAGTGACCGATGCCTGAGGATTTCCTTCTAGATCCCGGGCTTTATGCCCTCGAAGGTTAGTATAGAAGGCAAAGCCTCGCTCATCAAAGGATTTGAGGAGCACCACGCGCGTGGAGGGAACCTGCTCGGCGGAAACCGTCGCCAATACCATGGCGTTGGGCTCATGAAGATCAGCCTCTATGGCCTGCTTAAACCAAAGGCGGAACTGTGCAATCGGGTCGGCAGCAAGTTCATTGCGGTCGAGTCCATGTAAGGTGTACTCGCGACGAAGTTTGTGCAGGTCCATTTGAGTTTGTAG
>CAJBPJ010000249.1 GCA_903957465.1 uncultured Opitutia bacterium | reverse complement strand
GGACCTGCACCCTTTTCAATGAGCTTTATTGGTTCAGGCTCTAATGATCCCGATGGCACGATTGCGAGTTACTTTTGGGATTTTGGTGATGGCTCGACTTCGACGGCTGCTAACCCCGTTCACGTTTACACCGCAGTTGGTAGTTATAACGCAGTTTTAAAGGTTACAGATAACTATGGCTACATTGGTACCACTTCGGTTCCGGTAACCGTATCCGTGAAAATAAACAAAAATACACCTGCGCTGAGTATTTCATACCTCAAGTTAAGTTGGGCCAAATCCGGTAAGACAAATGTGATCCCCCAAGCTGCTGCGGTTATTGTCGATCAAAAGCTAAAGGACTTTCCCTCTGCTAAAGTTACCTACAGCGTAGTAACAACGCCGTCAGGGGGGTCGCCCGTTACGACGACAACCTCAGGTATTACCGGCAAGAAGGGTGCGCTTACGCTGCGTGGAGCGGCTCTACCGACTGGGTTTAAGGGTACAGTTCAATTCACAATCCTGTCAGTTGAGGCTAAGGGATATGTGTATAATCCGGCTGCGAATAAGTTTACGATTAGCACTTTATCGCGCTGAGTGGGCACCAAACAGTTGTTCACATCGAGCGAGCGTTCCTTGACTCTCTCGTGTCGTGGTCAATCTTTGAGCCGTGCTTTTAGTCATCGATAACTATGACTCGTTTACCTTCAACTTGGTCCAGTACTTCGGCCAGTTGGGAGTAGAGCAACGTGTCTTCCGTAATGACGAGATTACGGTTGAGCAGGCGCTTGCTCTGAATCCAGAGCGGGTGATGATTTCGCCGGGTCCATGTTCGCCCACTGAAGCGGGTGTGTCGTGTGACATCATCCGAGCCTTTGCAGGGAAGAAGCCATTATTGGGAGTCTGCCTCGGTCACCAGGCTATCGGTCAAGTTTATGGAGGTAAAGTTGTCCGTGCGCCGAATTTGATGCACGGGAAGACATCCCCCATCTTTCATGATGGCGAAGACCTTTTTCGTGGTATGCCCAGCCCCTTCGCAGCTACCCGTTACCACTCGTTAGTCGTGGACCGTCCGAGTCTCCCCGAATGCCTTAAGGTGACCGCTTGGACAGACGACGGGCTCATCATGGGTTTGAAGCACCGTACACTGCCTGTCTGGGGGGTGCAATTCCACCCCGAGTCCTATGTCACCGAGCGGGGCTTAGACATTCTGGCCAACTTCCTTCGGCTCTGAGTTATGCAGTGCTCCCGCTGCCATCACGAAGACACCAAGGTGATTGAGACACGTCTGGTTAAGGGTAACCATGCCATCCGGCGTCGCCGCGAATGCCTGGGTTGCGAACACCGATTTACAACCATTGAAGAAATCCTGCGCGAAGGTCTCGTTGTCGTTAAGCGCGATGGATCGCGTGAGCCTTTAGATTTAGCGAAGCTTGCCTCAGGTATTCGTAAGGCAACGGATAAACGCCCCGTCGAAACTGAGCGAATCGACTTACTGATCTCGTCAGTCATCGAAGAAATTAATACCCGTTTCGAAGACGAAGTGCCGTCAAAAGATATCGGCGAAATCATCATGCAGAAATTGCAGGTCGTGGACCAAATTGCCTACGTCCGTTTTGCGAGCGTCTACCGTGAATTCCGCGACATCGAAGAACTTGCCCGGGTGATTGAACAACTGCGTAAGGGAGGAAAGGTGCCATGACCGCCGCTGCCGCCGCGGCTGCTGCCGCTGTACGTGCTGCGCGACTGCGTACGTTCCATGCATTGTTAGCGACCTTGGCTGGCACAACCCCCGAGCTACGTCGCGATATCGACGCCGTTTTACGGGTCGTCGAATCTGAAATCTTACCATCGCGTGGTTTAGACTCCGATGGATTAGTCAGCGCAGCTCGACAGATTGTGTCGCTGATTTTACCTGCCGGTCGCACGCCAGATATTGCCGTGTTGGATTACCGCGACCAACCGTTTGATCCGCTTTGGGCGGGTGGGGCGGTCGAGAGAGCTTTAGCGCCTGTCGATGGCTCATCCGATGTCTTGCTTTGGGTTGTTGGATTGCAGGACCAATTTTTGGGCGGGCAACGTGCGCGTTCGGCACGCTATCAAGGAGCGTACGATGCTGCGGTTGATACGTTGAATGGATTAACTGCACGTATGTCCGGCCGTGGACGTATCACCGTGGTGGTTCTCTAAACGTGTCGAAAACACTCTTCCAGCGTATTGCCGATCGGGAAATCCCCGCAGCATTCCTGCACGAGGATGAACTCTGTATCGCTTTTCGTGACATTGCTCCGCAAGCCCCAGTGCACGTTTTAATTGTCCCTCGTAAAGCCATTCCGCGCATTGCCGAAGCTTCTTCAGACGATCAAGCGCTCTTAGGGCATTTACTGTTGGTTGCGCGTAAAGTTGCCCAGGAACTCAATTTAAAAAACGGTTTTCGTATCGTCATCAATAACGGTAAAGACGGTGGTGAAAGTGTACCTCACCTACATGTTCACCTTTTAGGTGGTCGTCCGCTGGACTGGCCACCCGGCTAAGGCATGAAAGTTCCGAGTCCATGTCTTTGCTTAGATGGAGCCGTCCGTGGTCGCCTTCAGGTTGGTCTCCTGGTTGATGGTGTGTGGTTGGTACAGAGTGAGTCGTCGGCTGACCCTGCAGAAGCGATTCAGCCCTGTGTCGAGCAAGTGCTCCGTCAAGCAGGCCTAACCTTAAGTCAAATTGCTGCCTATGCGGTAAACGTCGGACCTGGGTCGGTACTCGGCATTCGTGCGACCATCCTTTCGGCCCGTGCCTGGGGTGAAATTAAAGCTAAGCCAGTCCTAACTTGGTCGAGTCATCTCGCTGCCGCTTGGTTAGCTCTCGGCACCTGCGATGCAGTGGTGTCAGAGGGTCGTTCCGGCAACCTTAACGTACAAAGGCTTAATACCCAAGGCCCCGTGGGAGAGTTGCACGATTCCGAACCCAAGGCCTTAAGTAATTTGCGCCTCCGTCCGATTTTCGGCGGATTTCGCCATACCTGCGAACTGCCAATGGGCGACCCGATCGATGTGTGGTCGTCTTTACCGAAAATCTTCGCAGAACATAATATCCTAATGACACCGGAGCATCCCGATGCGCTTAATTCAGCTACGGTCTACGCAACGTGGTCAGGGCAACGTCATTCCAGCGCACAATGACCACACAATCGTTAGCACCCGGATCGCGTGCCTGGGCGGAAATTAATTTACCAGCGCTTGATCGTAATGTTGGCCGTATCAAAGCTGCCTTGCCGGGGCAGGTCCGCTACGTCGCAGTCGTCAAAGCAGATGCCTATGGGCATGGCATGGCTGAGGTCGTTAGCCGCTTGCTCCAAGCGGGAATTAATTATTTTGCAGTGGCGAATGTAGAAGAGGCGGCACGCCTACGGGAGATCGGACCGCAGGCTGACATTTTACTACTTTCGCCAGCATTGGCAGATGAATACCCGCAGGCACTTTCATTAGGGCTCACCCTAACACTTTCCTCTTTAGAAGAAGCGGAAGCACTTGGTGCACTGTCAGTCGCGTCTAAGAAGCGTACACCTGTGCACGTTAAGGTTGATACGGGTATGGGGCGTGCAGGGATTTGGCACACGCAGGCTGCGCAACTCATAGACGTAGTCCTGAAGCATCCCGGTCTCGTCTTGCGCGGTATTTACACCCACTTCTCACATGCAGACGGCGATGCAACGTTTACGACTGAACAACGACAAATTTTTCTAAAAATCCTCAGCGGTATTCCCGGTACACAACGCGACGGATTGCTCATCCATGCGGATAATTCATCGGGACTCGATAGTTTCTCCGCCGATTCACCGTTCAATGCTGTCCGAGTCGGACTCTTGCAATACGGACTACCCCCGCACCCCGGTTCGTTCTTAGAGCGCATCAAGCCTGAACCCGTACTCTCGTTTCATGCACGCGTTGTTCTGGTCAAAGATCTACCCAAGGGGACTGCAGTTAGTTACGGGCGAACCTATACGCTGACACGTCAGAGTCGTATTGCGGTGGTTGCGGCGGGTTATGGGGATGGCATTCCGACAGCTGCCAGTGGCCGTGGACATTTGCTCATCCGCGGACAACGCTGTCCGATTTTGGGACGCGTTACCATGGACCAAACTCTCGTCGATGTGACCGACCTTCCGTTGGTAGCCGTGGGAGACGTCGCCACCATTCTCGGCGGACAAGGCAGTTCTGGAATTACTGTCACAGATTTTTGCACCTGGGCTGATTGTATTCCTTGGGAAGCACTCTGTACACTTACCCAGCGCGTCCGACGTGTTTATCGCACGGACCGTACTTAATTACTTTTATCGGTATCCGAAAAGTTTTGTCGTTCGAGTTCCTTCGCACGCATTTCCATGCGGACATCGAGAATAAGTCCGACAATCACCAAGACAAGGTAGCCTAGGAAATGGAAGAACAACGGAAGACAGATTAAGTCCTGTCGTGGAAGAAAGAGGATGCCGATGACGTAGGGAATCAGCCAAGGGGTGAGGGTGAAGGTGCCTATTTCAATCGCAACTCGGTCCATGGTGCGTCGATTGGGTATAAGCATGTAAACCATCCAAACGAGTCCAGGTAGAGCGATGAGTTCAGTGCGAGGCGCAAACCAGCTATAAAACCCTGAAAACAATTCGAATTTAAGACAGGCAGGCTGGAGGAGAACAACCAACGTC
>CAJBPJ010000248.1 GCA_903957465.1 uncultured Opitutia bacterium | reverse complement strand
GGAGATAGTGGTGGCGTTGTATTCTGTTTAGTGGGGTGCCTTTTGTTAGGGTTTAAAAGCTAAGGTTGGGTGAGTTTTTTCGCTGCATGCATGTTTTTGTGGGTTTTTTTTTTTTTTTGTGCCGCTGGGTTTCGGCTTTGTGTTTTGGTTCGCTTTTTGGGGTAAAGGGTTGGTTGGTACGGGTTTAATGCTGGATCGGCTCTCGCTGCCGATGGTGTCGCTGCGCAGGCGTTCACGACGACCACTCTTGCTGCTGCCATCGCTGCCTTCACCTGGGGCGCACTCGAGTGGGTGCTTCGTAAGCACGCGAGTATTCTTGGCATGTGCTCGGGAGCAGTAGCTGGCCTTGTTGTCATCACACCTGCGGCTGGCTTTGTCAGTGCAGGTTCGGCGGTCATTATCGGCGTGCTGGCCGGCATTATTCCATTCCTGGCAGTGGTCTACCTTAAGTCGAAGCTCGGGTATGATGACGCGCTCGACACCTTTGGCGTCCATGCCGTTGGCGGAACGCTCGGTGCTATTGTCACAGGCGTCTTTGCGACCGCAGATGCGAACGCCAATTTAAATACCAATTTGAAAGACATCATGGAGAGCGGATTAGTCATCGAGCAATTTAAGGCCATCGGTGTCACGCTGGCTCTCTCGCTAACCGCTACATTCATTATTGGTATGTTTATCAAGAACACGATTGGACTTCGCCCTACCGATGAAGATGAAGCACGCGGCCTTGATATCACTGACCACGGCGAAGAAGGTTACTCGCTGAAGGGTTAATCACCTGGCTGACGCAAAGCCTAATGATGAAAGGGCCCCGGTTAAACCGGGGCCTTTTGTTTTAGAGTCATGCGAGCGTTAGCGCCTCGATCCTGACACTTAGGCCCTTCGTATTTAGCCTTTAGGCTTCTTGCTTTGTGCTCTCGCTGCAGCGAAGAGGAATTGCTGTGCGAGTCCTGCTGCTGCGCCGTAATGTGCACGTCCGAAGCGTTCGAGAGCCAGCCGCTTCCAACCTTTAAGGGCGTAACCTTCCACGAGAATTTGCTCAATCCAAGTGTCGACCGGAAATGACTCAAGTCTACCAAATCCAAAGAGGGCGACACATGCCGCAACTTTTGGTCCGACGCCAGGCAGCTTTGCGAGTTCTACGAGCAACGCGTCGGTCTCAAGGGCACCAAGTTCTTTAGCCCAATTTGGCCGTCGTTCTAATTCTCTAGCTGTCTCTTGAATGAATGTCGCACGATAACCTAGGCCGCAGGCTTTGAGAGTCACTGGGTCTGCCTGTGCGAGTTTTGCCCAGCCTGGAAGCGCACGGAAGTCTGGAGCAATTTCTTCGCCAAGTTGGTCGGCAAGGGCTGCGACCATACGACGAATCTGAATGATCTGTTTGTTTGAGCTGCAGAGAAAAGCTAGCAGCGCTTCATCGGGTTGTTGTGCGAGGATGCGCAGTCCTGGAAAGCGTGCCAGGGCGCTCGCCAGAAATGGATCCGATCGCCAGGGCAGGGCATCAATCGCGCGCGCCTGTGTACCAGCTGCATCGAGGTAAAGTCCCAAGTCCTTAGCGATAGTTGGCTTTCCTAGTGGCTGACGCCATGCAAGGCCTTCAGGGCTTGGGCGTAATTGCGCGACATGGCATCCAAATACGCCTGTCCATGCGCCATCATCATTGCGCTGCCAGCGGAAGCTCTGCCCGCCATCGAGTATCTCTGCGAGAGTCGCTTCCCCTGGAGTATCTGCCATTCGGAGTACCTGCCATTCGGACCAGTTGCGCATCGTAACTTCAGATAATAAATATAACTTTAGGTCTAACCCTAAAATTACCGAGTCGGAAGTTTGCGACCTGCGGTCTTCAGTGCTTCAACGAGTTTCGACTTAAGACGGTTTGCCTCTTCTGGACGTTCCTTGGCTAAGTCTTTGGACTCCGAAGGATCTTTGGTAATGTCGTACAACTCTACACGTTGATCGTAGAAAAAGAGGATGGCTTTGAGGTCGCCTTCGCGAATCGCTGCAAACGGCTCTATGCCTGGACCGGTTGCTCCCCAGACGTGTGGGTAATACCAAATAAAATCAGGGGTCGCCCTTTTACCTCCCGCTAAGACGGCGGAGATGTCGCCACCGTCAATCCCTGTGGGCGCTTTCACACCCGCAGCTTTCCCGAGTGGGGGCAGTAAGTCCTCCATGCGGATGGGGGCATCAATCCGTGATCCTGGTTGAGTGATGCCTGGCCAGCGCACAATACACGGGACTCT
>CAJBPJ010000247.1 GCA_903957465.1 uncultured Opitutia bacterium | reverse complement strand
TGTCCCTTCGGCGTATTGGGACGACCTGGCGGACATACAAAGTACGCAGCGTTACCTTGTTTGATTTCAATTTCAACTTTCACGCCCTTCGGCGCACGCGCACGAATAGCCGCAGATACTTTTGCTAAAATATCTTCAGGATTCATGCCCGGAACTAACCGACAGGTAATTTTTGCGAAGACTTTACTTGGGATGACCGTCTTGGATCCCTTTCCTTGGTAACCGCCACCGATGCCATTAAATTCAAGCGTGGGCGCAAAGCGGACCGCTTCGAGTCCGTTTAAGCCTGGCGCAGGGTGCAAAGAATCAACACCCAGGAATGCACGGTACTGTGCTTCGGTTAGCGGCAACTTACGTAATTCAGCACGTTCCCATTCTTCGGGCTGCTGAACGCCCTCGTAGAAACCTTCGATTGCGACCGTGTTATCGGGCAAATGGAGCGAGGCGCAGATTTCGACCAGAGCTTGGATTGGATTGTAAACAGCTCCGCCATGAAGACCTGAGTGTAAGTCGAACTGTGGCCCAACCAGACGGACTTCCATGCCAACGATTCCGCGCAAAGCGGTGGTGATGGCAATTTGATCGGCGGAAGGACTGGCAGTATCAGAAAGAATGACGCAATCGGCTTCCGAGAGTTCTTTTTTGTAGGCCTGGAGGAATGCAGGGAAAGACGGCGACCCGATTTCTTCTTCACCTTCAATTAAGAACGTGATGCGCAACGGAAGATTGGGATGGCGTGCCAGAAGGCGCGCCAGCGCTACGATGGCAACAAGGTGTGGGCCTTTATTGTCAGCCGTGCCGCGACCCCAAATACGCCCGTCGCGAACGACAGGTTCAAAGGCTGGCGTCGTCCAAAGATCCAAGGGTTCTGCTGGCTGCACATCGTAGTGTCCGTAGAGCACAACGTGAGGCCACTCGGCAGGCCCTTTACGTCGACCGAGAATAATCGGGTGCAAAGGCGTTGGCACGACTTCGACTTCGAGCCCTGCCCGATGAAGCAAATCGCAAGCCTTCTCGCGCGCCCCATTCATGCCATTCGCAAATGCTGGATCAGTAGAAACGCTCGCGTGGCGGACGTATTCGAGGAGCTCTTGCACAAAATCCATAATTTAAAGCCTAGAACAAATAACCTCTCCTGGGCGAGCCAAAGGGAGCCTCATCCGCCAGTGCGACTTGCGAAAACTGGGGGTTCCCCCACCCTAAAACCATGTCCAGTCTCTGGATTATCTTCCGTCTCGTTGCAGGT
Source organism: uncultured Opitutia bacterium (assembly GCA_903957465.1). Lineage (GTDB taxonomy): Bacteria > Verrucomicrobiota > Verrucomicrobiia > Opitutales > UBA953 > UBA8828. Next base: position 1,008 of record CAJBPJ010000247.1, on the reverse strand, counting down.
GGTACCCTTGTGACTGCCGGCTTGGTTGGCTTGGTTGTTCCGCTCATACCGGGCATCCCATTACTTATTATCGGCCTGAGTCTCTCACTAACCTGGCACCCGCGCGGCCTGCGTGTTTGGCGCCGTATGAAAATAGGTGTTTTGCGACGCTGGCAGCGACTGCGTGGTCGGAAGACGATTAAGACTTAATCTTCACAAAGGTTCGCTTGCCCGCCTGTATCACTAAATCAGAGGCAGGTTTTGCGACGCGGTAAGCTCGATCAGCAACCTTTGCGTCGCCGACTTTAACCGCTCCGCCTTCAATCAGGCGCATAATTTCTTTCTTTGAAGGGAAGAGATTGGTGGCGGCTAAAAGATCGACGACGCCGATGTCCGCAACGCCCGGCGCGAGCTGCTCCCAAGAAAACTCAGGCATATCGTCGCGGGCCTCGCCTTTGGAGAAAACTTTTTCGAACTGCGCGCGCTCATGTGCGCCAGCTTCATCGCCATGGAACTTAGCAGTGAGGGCGGCCGCCAGTTGCTTTTTCATTTCCATGGGGTGCTCGCTTTGTCGACGGGTAATCTCCGCATCGTCAACACCCAGCAACAAGCGGTAGTACGTCCACATCGTAACATCGGGCACCGACATTACCTTACCAAAGATATCTTTCGCTACGTCATTAAAGGCGATGTAGTTGCCGAGGGATTTCGACATCTTCTTTTCTCCGTCCAACCCCACTAACAATGGCATTGTGAGAACGGCCTGCGGTGCTTGACCGGCCTTCTCCTGAAGATCACGCCCGACGAGCATGTTGAAAAGCTGATCGCTGCCACCGATCTCAATATCAGAACGCAACTCAACGGAGTCATGACCCTGTAACAACGGGTAAAGGAACTCGACGAGTGAGATGGGAGAGTTGGAGGCGTGGCGCTTCGAAAAATCTTCGCGCGCAAGCATCTGCTGCACCGTCATGTGGCGGCAGAGCTGAATAGCATCGAGGAATGACATCTTGCCAAACCAGTCTCCAT
>CAJBPJ010000246.1 GCA_903957465.1 uncultured Opitutia bacterium | reverse complement strand
CGATTAAATCATCGAGACGTTTGGTCGACGCTTCGAAGGTGGAGTGGGGTCCAGGCATATCGTAGGCCATTAATTGAATACGGTCAGCGTCCTTCACGGCACTGGGCGGTAGCTGATTTACGGAAGCAAGTGTTATGGATACGATGCCCTTTTGCGAAAGCATGCCTTTGTGTAAATCAGCGATAAGTTTTCCGTATGCAGCGAGTTGCTCTTTGCCTTTGGGATGCTCCCAGTCGAGATCAACGCCCGCAAGGTTGTGCTCGGTGCAGAATCGTATGACTTCGGACACAAATTTTGCGCGCATTTTTTCGTCGGCCGTAACTGCGGCAAAGTTTTCGGAACGACCCCAGCCACCAAGACAGACATGAACCCTGCCTCCCGCTGATTGAAACGGCCGCAATTTTTCCCACGGTATTGTCGAGAGTCGTGACAAATCGAGCGACCCATCGGGCTTAGGCTCCGCGGAAAAAAGGATGAGGTCTGTTAATCCAGGGAATCGTGCGGCGTCGAATTCTGCAACACCCCTCGCGGGTAAATAGCCAATGATGCAAGGCTCAGCACGTCCTTGCACGAGTGCGCCCAAGATGAGTAAGGTCGTCAGCAGCGTACGCATGGTTCTCAAGTGTAAATCAATGCTCCGGTGCCGGGAGAGGGACTCGAACCCACACGCTTTAAGGGCGGCTGATTTTGAGTCAGCTGCGGCTGCCATTTCGCCATCCCGGCCACGGAGCAACCGTATCTTTGGCTGAACCTTGCGCAGGAAAGAAGCCTAAAGCGATTCGGCGGCCTGCCTAATAAGGCTAAAGGGTTAGTTATTACCAGTGGTATAGACGATGTTAGGGTCATCGGATAGCACAGTAATTTCCCTTGCCAAAGGTCTAGTGGAGCCTCACGTTCGACCCTCCTTTCCCCCGGGAGAGGCACGGCCGGAGACCTCCGGGCCCGCGACTCACCGGGAACCTACATCCTTATAATTCTACACTCATGAAGCAGCTCCAGCTAACCGTCAAAACCCGCGAGGGCAATGGTCGTGGCCCTTCCCGTCGCCTCCGCGTCGCGGGTGCCATCCCAGCCGTTATTTATGGCAAATCCGGCAATCGCATGATCGCAGTTGATCAAGTCGCTTTCCGTTTGCTCATGCGCGCTAAGGGCCCAGCTGCCGCCTTGATTGAACTCTCCGTCGAAGGTGCAGGCAAGATGCTCACCCTGATTAAAGAGTTTCAACGCCACCCCATCACTCAGAAGTTCCTCCATATCGACCTTTTGGAAATCGATCCCAATGTGCCGATGACTGCTCCGGTGCCTGTGCGCACGGTTGGTGAGCCAGTCGGTGTGAAGATTGACGGTGGTACTTTAGCACTCGTTTCCCAGACCGTCACCGTGCGCTGTCTGCCGAAGGATCTCCCTGAGTTTCTTGAAGTCGACGTTTCGCACCTTAAGGTTAACGAATCGATTCACGTTGGCGAAGTTAAGCCTCCTGCAGGCATCACCTTCCCTGGAGACTTGAAGCGAGTTATCGCCATCGTCTCTGAAATGGCTGCCGAAGAAGCTGCTTCCGCCCCTGCTACAGGTGCTCCTGTGGTCGCTGCGGATGGTACGGCTGCAGCTCCGGCTGCAGATGGTGCGGCTGCCCCTGCGGCGGCTGCGGCTGGCGGCGATGCTGCCAAGGCTGCTGCTGCGCCTGCGGCCAAAAAGTAAGTTTCTCACTGGGCAATGCCCGGTTCCT
>CAJBPJ010000245.1 GCA_903957465.1 uncultured Opitutia bacterium | reverse complement strand
GGCTGCGACCAAGGTGAAGGCTAAGTCTAAATTGAAGGCTCTGGCGAAGCCGGTTGCGCCGAAGCGGTCAGCGCCAGTGGTGGCAGCACGTACACCCAGTACTTTTCCTAAAGCATTGATTGCCGCAGTTAAAGCCCTCGACGAGAAAAAGGCCGAACAGATTCGCGTGATCGAGCTTGGACCTCTTTCTTCGGTCGCAGATTATTTTGTGTTAGCTACGGGTAACTCCGAGCCGCATTTACGTTCCTTGCGAATCGAACTCGATCGCGCGCTCGAAGAAGCCGGTAGCCGCGTGCGCGGAATTGAGGCTCAGAAGGAAAGTGGTTGGACGGTTGTCGACTCGTTTGAAATCGTCTTCCACCTTTTCCGTCCTGAACAACGTGCGGCTTTCCGCTTAGAAACGCTTTGGAAAGACGGGATCAACATCCCCGTTGCTAATCTTCTGAAAGCTTAAAGTTTTCCGGTGGTGCCAGAGGGCAGAATCGAACTGCCGACCTTAGGCTTATGAGTCCTGCGCTCTACCGACTGAGCTACTCTGGCGAAAACCGGAAGTAGTAAAGTTGATAATGCCCCTCAGAGAGTCAAGACACGAGGCGAGCTAGCGTTGGGCAAAGCTCTAAAAATTGATGAATACTAGGAAAATCCAGAAGCAGGTGGATGCTCCTGCGAGCGCGATTCCGAGTTGCTGCATCGAACGACCCACATCCTCTAGTCCCTCACCTTGGAGTGAATGTGCGGACTGAATTGTCCGCCATGCACTGTATGCCGTGCCTAAGAGCGTACCGATAACGAGTAGGATTTTGAATGCCGTTGTTGGGATATGTAGCACATCCTTTAACAGCCAAAGAGGGAGTCCGATGACCATGGGCAGTAGGAAGCTTAAGCCGGACCAGAGGTAACCTTGGCGCACGCGACTTTCGATTGAATCCGCGACTAGGGAGCTGCCGGGAGGGGGTGGGGGCGTCCCGTTAGGTATGGATGGCGGCTGTGATTTTCCCGCCAAACGTCCGAGTAAGCCGCTTTGATTGGGCGGGGTGTAGAGACCTTCGGCGCTGTCCTGTTGAAATTGTCTTACGGTTATCCATCTCCCGCGTTGTTCAACTGCATGGATTAAGCTGATTTCGTTTGCCCGCAGTTTTTCAGTAATTTCTGTTGCGGTAAAGTTGCCAAGGATAACTCCCTTAAAACGAAGACGATGTGAAAGTAGTGCCATGGCTTAGAAATCTTTACCTTTTAAGAGAGTGTTCCAGCCGCCAGGTGGAACGATCAACTCAGTTGGCGGTGTGCCGGCAGCTTCGGCAGCATCCTTGGGACTGGTTACAAGGCCGAGTAATGGCGTGAAGGGTGCTGCGGAGGTATTAGCGATAGGGCGTACCTTTGATCCATCGATACCTTCAAAAAGAGCGACAGGTTTTCCATCGGGGTTAAGACCTGAAAGAATTGTGCCGGGTGCGACGGGTTGCGTGCAGACCGCGGTGCGACCATCAAGTGCGACATAACCCACGAGCATGAGTCCGCTATTGCGCAGGTTGCCGACAAATGAACGGAAGAATTTAGCTTCCGCATAATATTTTACAGACGTGAGAGCATGGAATTTTGATAACTCTTTGAGGAGTACTTTATCGCGTGAATAGACAAACTCCCACGAACTTAGGTTATTTTGGGTAATCCCTCTGAGGTCGGCTGCGTCACGTTGGGCGGAAGGCGAAAAGGCCAAGCCTGATAGGTCTGGGCGTACGGATGCTAGGCGGAAGAGTTCTTGTAGGTGGTAAGCGCGTAGAAGAATTGAACCTGTCTCTTTACGTACACGTTCGATACTACGTAGCGGTTGCTCGGGGATAGTCCCATCTGCGCTAAGGTAGAAATAACGGTCAAAGCGCTTGAGATACTCTTGTTCAGGTAAGGGCACCCCTTCTGTGGGTTCTTTTCCAGAAACGTTGTTGTTACTGAATTCGCGCAAGCTCCACGTCATCTCAACGAGGTCGCCTGAACTCCGAAGAACATTTCCTTTGTAAACGGTCTCAGACAATCCGTCGACCCGACGCGTTTGCGTTGTTAAGTTCCCAACGACATACTCGGTCTCAACAATTTTCGACAGATTCACACCGGCCTCAGGCGAGGTGTGTTCACGAATCGAAAAGATGCGTATACCGCGGATGAGATTGTCTTGGGTTAATCGTTGAGCGATACCCAGCTCCTCGGGATTCAGCTTAAAATTTGTAGGCTCTGCAGTCGCGGCGGCATCCCACATCGCGGCGGTGCGTGGCCCCAGCAGACACCGGGGTAGTTGGTTTAGCTCATCTTTGCTCTCGATGACGAAAAGGGCAGCTTTGCCGACATCAAGTTCGGGAGTCT
>CAJBPJ010000244.1 GCA_903957465.1 uncultured Opitutia bacterium | reverse complement strand
GGCCCCTGTTGCTCGGTAATTGTTACTGGCTTGCTCGTTTCAAGTCCGAGTTCGAGTGGGAACTGGTTAACAAGCCGAACGAAGAAGCTGTCGAGTGTGCCGAGTGTTAGTCGATCTGATTTTAAGACCAGCTCGCGGAGTTTTTTCGCGAAGGCTTCTTTGGGATATTTAGCGGGGTCAAGTACGAGCGGATTGTCTTTGTCGACTGGACTAGGGTCGTTTGCGGGATGTACCCCGCAGATGAGTAGACGCTTCGTGTCATCGGTGGCTGCCTCCTTGAGACGTTCCAGTGCACGCAGGTAAAACTCTGCGGCAGCAGCCCGGGTGAAGGTCAGGGCTATGATTTGGCTCGGCTCGATACGCTCGAGCATGAGTAGGCGGGCCACGCGGATGGACAACTGATATGTTTTCCCTGTACCTGCAGAGGCTAAGATTGAAAAGTTATTAGCGGTTTCCATGTTACGCGGTCTCAGTGGTCCCCAATTTGGTGATTTCCATATACTCGGCTACGCCGCGACCACTCAGGTGTTCGAGTACAGGATAACGCGCCGGCTCGGCAGAAGGCTGGAAGCTCTCTGTTGTACGCTTCGAGATAGCCGTAGCGACTGCCTGCATGCATGTCTTCGAAGCTTCAAAGAAATCCTTATCAAAATCCTTCCACATCTGGATCGGGTCAGCATCGACGTCGGCTGACAGGCACAGATAGCCGACTTCGAGTTTACCTTTAGCGACATCCTGTTTTCGTCCTTCGGTAAGTGCCCAGTAATATGCCGGGAGCTGTAGGTCCTTCCATCGATACGGTTTGTCGGGTTGTGGCTTTCCGTTCTTTGGTTCCCGGGTGACAGAAAATTGTCCTAACTCGATACCCTTGTTGAAAGGTTTCTTGGCATAAAGGTGAGTGCCAAACGGATTTTTAGCGTCTGCGAACGTCTTGTAATCGTAGACGCGGAATCGGATGCCGTCGGTGTTATAGTCTAACCTGTCAAAGCGCCCGCGTAATTTAAATCCTGATAAGATTTCGATCTCAGGAAGCTGACCTTCGACTTCGAGAATGCGCCAGCCTTCGCTGTGGAGTTGCGCTTGGCTGAGTGCGAACGCCTGCAGGCGGGCGCGTGCCATCTCGCGCTGTAGGAGCAGTGTGCTTCCTGGGCTATCGCCAAAGCGCTCGGTAAAGTACTCATTGAGCTTCTTCTCGAGCAGCTTCTGAATCTCATCTGCATCTGAGAGTTGGTTAGCCTGTGCGTCTTTACCGAAAGCTTCGACAGCTGAGTGTGCGAGAGTGCCGAAGCCTGCTGCATCGAGTTCCATTTCGCCGTGAGACGATGCTGACATTCCCAAAGCATGCTTAAGCCAGTATTGCGAAGGGTCTTCGAGGTACGTTTTGAACGCCGTTGCGCTGATACTGTTGTGTAGCTTCGAGAGGCGTTTCTCGGCCTGTTCGGCATCGCTCGAAATACTGAGTGTAGGGTTTAGGTGATGATGGGCAGGGATCACCCATGCTGGCTCCGATGCGGGTGGAGCTGTCTCGGTTAAGAGGTGGTCGAGCCTTCCGCGCGAGCCCTTGGCCTTGCCGTCGGGTCCAACCTCTCCTAACAAGAGGTCGCCATTTTTTTCCGGGCTGAGCATGAGCAAACGAGACGGACGTAATCCTTCACCTTTATCATTCAGGCGTGGGACGATGACATCTACGCGTCCTGTCTCGGTACGCTGACAGCGTACCAATTCTAGGGTGTATGCCGCATTCGCAAACTGTTGTGCACTTGAGGGCAGGCCGAGTTTTTTGCGCAGTGAGGTTGGCAGGAAAGGGTGGGCATGGCGCGATCCAGGTACAAGGTCATCGGTCAGTCCGAAAATCACGAGGTGGGGTACTGGCTCCCAAGGAATTTCCATCCAGCCCGGCAAATTGACTGCGTGTCGATCCATGTCGCCGCGGAATGACTTGCCGCCTGCGGACTGCAGTGCGAGTCGCACAATCTCGACTTCAGTTAACCCTGTCTTCTCCGGTTGACCGCTTTCGAGTGCATGTAAAGAGGCTTCGATGGCTTGTGAGACATCACTTGCGAAGTTCCAATCGTCCGCAGGTGTTTCTTTGCCCGTCATCGGCTGTGCGAGTGCAAGCAGCGTCTCGCCTAAGGTCTTCCAGTCAGCGCCATTAAGTCCATCGACGCATGTTTGTGCGACCTTTAGGATCTCCGCAGCGGCGACGATGTCCTCATTACGACGTTTAACGTGTGGTTCGACATCGCCATCGGTAGGTTGTCTCTCTGCGAACACGATAGTCTCTTCTAGTTTCTGTGGGGGTATGGCGGCGCTTACTGCATCGAGCTGCTGCTGCATACGGTACCAACCAATTTTACCTTCTTCACCGTCCTTCTTCTTAAAGCTAACTCCGCTCAAGCCAAGTCGGCTCGCAACGGTCGGCATATCGGAGCAGCATCTCAGGTTTTGGAATGTCGGATTTTCGACGAAGTTGAGCAGTGCGTTAACGGCGTGGTGAATGCCGTGGTCGCGATGGCGCCGTCCCAACGGGTTAGCCGTTTCAATGAGTGGTTTATCGCCTTCACCCCGAGCCATGGAGTGGAGGGCGCGTGTGATCAGGGCAGGGTGGTTTTCGCGATCACAGGGGGCGATTGTCAGACGACCGACGACATCCAGTGCAGCGGCTTCCTCCTGGTGGAATTTGCGTACAAGTTTTAAGAGTACTTCGAGACCGTCTTCGGGTTTGCGGACGACATGGACAGTATCCGTAAAGTCTCTC
>CAJBPJ010000243.1 GCA_903957465.1 uncultured Opitutia bacterium | reverse complement strand
GAACAGGTAAATAGGCTGCAGTCATTTACGTTGGATAATGGCAACGTATGCGAGGGCCATTCCGCCATCGTGTGAGAGTGACAAAAGAATTTCCGTCCCGCCATGAGCCCGAAGTAGCGTCGAACCTTTAGTATCTAAATGTACAACTGGGGCACCTTCTGGACCTTCTAGGATTTCGACGGAGGTTAGGTGGAGTGCTTCGCCAATACCGGTACCAAAAGCTTTGCTGACAGATTCCTTAGCCGCCCAGCGTGCCGCCAGTGAAGCATCAGGGTCGCCCTTTGCTAGACACAGCTTTTGTTCTGCAGGCGTAAAAACTTTATCGAGAAAGGCCTGTCCGTGTCTCGTTCGAGCGGAAGCGATACGCTCAATGGGGCAGATGTCTGTGCCAATCCCAACGACATTGCCACCTTGGAGATCCATTTAGGACAGCGCTAAGCGCATTTCTGCGACTGCGGATTGCATGCCGACGAGTAATGCACGGGCCACAATGCTATGGCCAATATTCAATTCATGGATGTGCGGGAGTTGTCGTGCAATCTTCGCGTTTACATAGTTAATGCCGTGGCCGGCATTGACGATGAGTCCAAGGCGATGTGCTTGTACGCAGCCAGCCTTAAGGCGCTCAAACTCCCTTTGGCTTTTTTCAGTATCTACACCGTATGCGCGAGCCCAGGCACCGGTGTGCAATTCAATCACGGGTGCACCCACGGCTATAGCCGCTTCAATTTGGCCTGGGTCAGCATCGATAAACAACGAGACTTCAATGCCAGCGTGTGTGAGAGCTGATACTGTCTTACGCACGCGTTCAAAATGCCCCACGATATTTAGGCCGCCCTCCGTGGTAATTTCTTGGCGCGACTCAGGTACAAGACACGCCGCTGCAGGCTTTGAGCGTAGCGCAATAGCCACCATCTCCTCTGTGCAGGCTAACTCTAAGTTAATCCGGCAATTCGGTAGTGAGAGTAAGTCGGCTAAGTCACTATCTTGTAGGTGTCGGCGGTCTTCGCGGAGATGAACAGTGATACCATCTGCGCCTCCGGCGAGTGCGGCTTGGGCAATAGCGATTAGATTAGGCTCGGCGTGTGGTGAGAGGTGATCATCGCGGTAGCGTGCCTGGCGCACGGTAGCGGCATGATCAATGTTAACGCCTAAACGAAGTTTGCTCACTGTTTTTTAAGCTTATCGAGTTTCTTTTGAATCTCTTCGGCTTCGCGCTTGAGACGTCGGCAGCGCTCTTCTTGCCCGCACTTCTCGTAATAGGACTCCATGATACCGATGAGAGAGTTAATCGTTTTCATGCGGAAGACATCATCCGAGCCGTCATCAAGTTTTCGACGGAAGGTGCGTTCGATGTCATTCAAGAACATGACCTCTTCTTCTTTGTTTCCTTTGACCGCTTGATAGTAACCTTCGAGAGCGGCCTTAAATGTTGGTAGATGGTCTGCGTGTTCGCGCAAAGTTTCCCGATAGAGATTTCGAACGCGCTCAAAGTTTTTAACCGGGTCCCTTTTCCAGAAACTTGCTTCACGTTCAATTGACCGGAGGATTAAATCCATACGGTCAGGGAATTCTTTAACCAGGCGGTGATATTTTCCGCGGTATGCGCTAATGGCATCGTTTGTACTCCAGGTCTTGGCGATGTGCCGTGCTTCGATGTCATCTGCAAGGTCACGCATGTCAGGCCACTCGTCGAATGCACTGCGGATGTCGCGAACCACTGTTTTCCAGACATCAAGTTTCACTTGGTCTCCTCGGTCTTCTAGGCAGGCAGCATAAGCCTCCCAGGCAGCCAATGTGCGGTCGGCCGCTTCGGTTGCATACCGAAGGGTTTCCAGCTGTAAGTCACTTTCTCCGCGTTCGGCGTAGATGCCCGCGATAATCATTAGGCGGCGGCAAAGTTGGTAACCTCCCGATCGACGTTGTTTATCGCCGAGGAGTTGCACTTCGAATTCCTTCACGGCCTTACCGGTTTGTGGGTCGCCCGTCATACCGCAGGAATAACCATCGGCGTAGCGCCCGGTGGACATATTCCAAGAGCCTTGGCGGTCGTTTTCGAGGAATGCAAACCAGGCGTGGCCACCTCGATTGCCTTCGCCAGTGACATAGGCCGAGGGGATGCCGGCTGCCTTTGCGGTACTGGCGGCGAAATGCGCTTGGTGCATGCAAATCCCACCGCACTTCAAGATATCAGCGAGTGATCCGTCTGTGTAAGGAGGTCCTAAAGGTTTTCCACCGGTGACAAAATCCATTCGGTAGCGAATCATTCCATAGGCTTGACCCCACGTCTCCTGCTTCAAGCGCCGTAATTCTTTGAGTGTCCAATCGAGCTCTTCTTCAGAGACGTCTGCCGCTACCACCCAAACAAGCTCGTATGGTTGCAGCTTAGTTATGTCGGTTTCGAGGTGATGTTTCGCGTTATGATCGCGATACCACCGGTAACGCTTCATTGGATCAATGGGGTGTGATTCGCGGACAAGACGGTTCCAGGACATTGGGCGGTCGTAGACGACTGCCATGGCAACTTGGAGATGGAGATACTTGCCGCGTAATTCTTTAGGATCATCGCGCCAGAGTTTAGCCCATGTGCGCAGGCCAGCTTCGACGTCATCCTCGGCTTTAACGGTCTGTAGCCAGGCTTCGAGAGCGACAGGATCAACCATCACTTCTCGCAAAAACTGTCCATCGTCTTCGCTGCGAGCTAGCGAGCGCAGGACATTGGGTGTAACGCGGCGGATAAAAGCATCTTGGGTCGCACCCAGAGAGAAGTACTTACTTTCCCAAAGTCGGTCGTAGCGCTTTTCTTTATTGGACTGCGAAGTCGCTTTAAAGGCGGGAACAAGTCCGCGCTCTAAACGCGAAAGATGGGTCTCCCATTTGCCATCGCCAATACGCAGCGCCGTGTCGTTCACGAGTGTCGCCAGTTGTTTGGGGTCGCGCAGGGGTGCGCCGATAAAAGGGTAGGGTTCTTCGTTGGCGACAACGGGTTCTTCGTTGGTCTTCGGCTTTGTCTCTGTGACGACGGGCACCACGATTTCTTTATCCGGTATTTTAACGGGCGTCGGATCGACCACAGGTGTCGTGGTGACTGCGAGAGGCTCCTGCTCTTTTCCTAAAATTTCGCTGACGATACTATAGCTCTTGCCTTCAGCGCGGGCTGCCTCGACACGCAGATCGTATTGCGTCATCGCGATTGACCCGACCCACCATACGGCGGGGGCCAAAATTAAAATAGCCAACAAGTCCTTCGTGTGCGAACGACGGCGGGGTCTTTGGATAGGTCTAAAAGGACGAGGGCGCATGCAGTGGCAGGTTGATGATTTAACCCCAAAGAGCGTAAATCAGACCAACTTAATATTCAATGCTTGGGCGAGGGCAGGCGCGGTCGGGGACCCTTTTTTCTTTAATAGGGCTTCGGGGGTGCCTTGGTGGAGCAGGTGTCCGCCCTCCACGCCGCCTTCCGGGCCGATTTCAATAAGCCAGTCTGCCTCAGCCAGAACGTCCGGGTGGTGCTCGACGACCACGACAGTATGGCCTTGGTCGACAAGCGCATGAAGGAGTTCGAGTAGCTTGCGGCAGTCGGAGTGGTGAAGTCCGATCGTTGGTTCCTCTAGCAAGTAGAGACTGGGGCGAATTTTTCCGCGCGCCCGGTCCATAAATGTTGGTAGGCCGCGAGCGAGTTCGCTCACGAGTTTAAGCCTTTGGGCTTCGCCGCCTGAAAGGGTTGGACTGCTTTGTCCGAGGGTAAGATAGCCCAGGCCCGTTTTTGCCATTAACTCACAAAGATCGCGCAGTCTTGCATCGAACGAAAGAAATGCAGCGGCTTCTTCAAAGGTCATTGCCAATAGTTCAGGTGCCGATTTTCCGTTCCAGCGAATTTCACGGGCCATCGGACCGAAGCGGCTGCCGCCACAGTCCTCACAGGGCACATACGTTTCAGCGAGGAAGCTCATCTCGAGTTTGATACGACCGGCTCCTGAACACGTCTCACACCGTCCACCTTTGGTATTAAAGGAGAAGAAGCTAGCAGTATACCCGCGAATGGATGACTCAGGAAGCTGTGCCAGTCGCTCACGAATGAGATCCCATGCACCAATATAAGTGGCGGGAGTCGACCGCGGCGTTTTTCCAATGGGGTCTTGGTCTACGACAACGAGCTGACGAAGCCATTTAAGACCTGTCAGCGTTTTGAAGACAGGCTTCGAGCCGCCGAGAATGGTCAGTCCCTCTTTCCCGGTAACCTTATCTTTTTCTTTCTGTATGCCAAATTGGGCAATAGGCGCGAGTAGGTCGGAAATGAGGGTTGATTTGCCTGCCCCAGAAACTCCGGAGACGACGGTGAGTCGGCCACGGGGAATGCGTAAATCAAAACCGCGTAGTGTGCGTAGTGCTGCGCCTTCTAATTCAACCCAACTTTCAGGACTGCCTTCTCCGCGATCTGCAACCGAGCGACGTTTTCCGCGCATCGGGTGTTTCATGGGCTCACGCAGACTTGATCCCGTTAAGGAGTTTTCAGCACGCATCACCGCTGCAGCATTTCCTTGTGCGATAATATGCCCGCCATGTCGGCCGGCCCCTGGTCCTAGGTCGACGACTAAATCTGCAGCTCGCATGGTGTCCTCGTCGTGTTCGACCACGAGCACAGTGTTACCTCGATCGCGGAGTGCGCGCAGCGAGGCGATGAGGTGATCGTTGTCGCGCGGGTGTAGGCCGATGCTTGGTTCATCAAGCACGTAGAGCGCTCCCGAAAGTGTTGAGCCAAGTTGTGAAGCGAGTCGGATGCGCTGGGCTTCGCCACCCGAGAGTGTGTCCGCTGCGCGATCGAGTGAAAGATAGCCAAGCCCGACGCTGCCTAAGAAGCTAAGACGTGCGGCAATTTCAGGAATGAGTGCGTCGGCCACTGCGCGTTCGCGCGGTCCCAGCTTAAGACTATGCAGAAAAGCTAAACTCTCGGCTGGTTGTAAAAATAAGAGTTCCGGGAAAGACTTGGTCGATCCTTTGCCTTCGAGCCGAATATTTCGTCCAATCGGTCCCAGACGTTGACCTTGGCAAGTTTCGCAGATGGCCTCGCCCACGCGGTCAGCTATCGCATCTTCATGCAGTTTTTCTTCTTCGTCGGCAGAGAATTTTTCGACCATGCGTCCATGTCCACGACACTCTGGGCACCAACCACGTGGCGAGTTCCATGAAAGGTGTTTCGGGTCGATTTCAGGATAAGCCTCGCCGGTGGCAGCATCCACACGAGATGTAGATAAAAACGCGATTTCATCTCCGTCTACATCGAGTAAAACTATGGAGTTATTTCCAAGTGCCAGCGCTTCGCGCACGACGGTGCGTAAGCCGCGTTCGCCTTCAACAGGCGACTCACCTGGTTTTTCAGTTAAGCCACCGGGTAGTAAATCAGCAATGACTACATCGATGTCGTGTTCGCTATAGCGATCGAGTCGCTTGAAGGCCGTGGTCTCGACCATTGTGCCATCGCAACGCATCCAGCGTGAGCCGCGTTGTACGGCCCAGTCAGCTAATGGCTGATGGTGTCCTTTGCGGGCTCTCACCAGCGGTACGGCTAAGTGTATGCGACCTTTTTTCAAAACCTTGGTACGTTCGAGTACGCGACGCACGACGGCGTCTTCCGTTAGGCTAACAAGCGGTTTGCCAGTGACGGGGCTATGGGGTGTGCCCGCCCGCGCAAAAAGCACGCGCAAGTATTGTGCAACCTCGGTGACGGTTGCCACGGTTGATTTCGATGATCCCCGTGTGATGCGTTGTTCAATTGCTACCGTTGGTGGCAATCCTGTGAGTGAATCGAGGTCGGGCTTGGGAAGTTGTTCAACAAATTGCCGTGCATAAGCCGAAACGCACTCGAGGAAGCGGCGTTGTCCTTCTGCAAAAAGAATATCGAAGGCGAGGGATGACTTTCCAGAGCCGGAAACGCCGGTGAGGACGGTGAGTTGACCGTGGGGAATATCGAGGGAGATGTTTCTTAGGTTATGCTCACGAGCTCCACGTACTTGAATGGATGTCGGTCGTGTGCGCGTCGGTCGACTTTCGCTCACCACAAACGCATCGTCGCCACCGCGCAGTAATTTGCCGGTCGGCGTCTGTGCTTTGCTGACAGCATCGGGTGTCCCTTCGGCAACGCTTTGTCCGCCGGCAGGGCCTGCTTCAGGTCCTAGTTCGAGTAGCCAGTCGCAGGCAGCAAGGACATCACGGTGGTGTTCGACGACGACAACCGAATGTCCCGCGTCGACTAGTCGGTGGAGAAGAGCGATGAGGCGCGATACGTCGTCGCGGTGCAAACCTGTGGTCGGCTCGTCCAGCAATAACAGCGCCTGTTGCGTTTCTTTACCAAGCGTACCCAGGAATCGTACGAGTTTGAGTCGTTGGGCTTCACCGCCGGATAACGTTGTAAGCGGTTGACCCATCCGGAGGTAACCAAGACCGACTTCTTCAAGCACACTGAGTTGTCCCGTTGCCGGCGTGCGCTGGCCTAAGAATTCGCGGGCCTCTGTGACGGTCATGTCTAGAATGTCCGCAACGGATTTTCCGCCGAGCTGGAAGGCAAGAATTTCGTCACGGAAACGACGACCTTCACATGATGGACAAGGGACGGATACGTCCGACAAAAATTGCATCTCAACCGTTTCCCAGCCCGCGCCTCTGCAGCGCTCGCAACGACCTTCGCCTGCATTGAACGAAAAGTGTGATGGCGTAAATCCTGCTGCCTTGGCTTCGTCGGAATTTCCAAGCCACGTACGAATGGCATCCCAGGCGCCTGCGTAGAGCGCGGTATTGGAGCGCGGTGTCCGTGCAGCTGGCGATTGATCGACAAGGGCAATCTCTCCGGGCTGTTCATCAAAGCGAACCCAGTGTGCAGAGGTTTTGGCTACATCGCCCGTCTCAGGGTCACGCTCGGCGAGCACTTGGTGGAGCAGGGTAGATTTTCCTGAACCAGAAACACCACATAAACCTACTAATTTCCCTAAGGGAATTTTCGCCGAAAAACTTTTAAGATTATTGGCGGTAGCGTTTTCTACATGTAGCCAAGGTGCCTTTGGTTTAATAACACGCGGCG
>CAJBPJ010000242.1 GCA_903957465.1 uncultured Opitutia bacterium | reverse complement strand
TATAACGCAACAAGAAAGCACGAGGGGCGTTCCCTTTTGAGAAAACACCCGATAAATCTGCGAGCCGCTCGCAAAAATGGGTCAGTGGATTTTGCTCGCACTATTCACGAAAACACATAGATTCGCACAAACAAAATCAATATGAGCGATTTGATACGAACAACGTGGCCTAAAGTCCGAAAGACGGAGAAATCATATCCTGATGGAAGTAAGCGCACATACTACGTCGTTGATGCCCGTAGCGTGGCTTATCCAGAAGGTAGAGAGCGGTGGTATAATACGAAGACAGAGGCTATCAAAGAGCACGAAGATCTTCAGTTTGCGGTTACGAGTGGAAATACAATCACAGATGCGGAACGAGCATGGTTCCGTCGTTGGAAATCCAAGTTCCTGACAATAGATAAAATAAACGAAGCAAACGTGCTGGACACAATGGACAGAGTGTTGCTCGCAAAGTATAACGGATTGGTGAGAGGTGAAATCAAAGAAGAAGAGAAACCCCGAATAAAAGATTTGTGTGAGCAATATCTTCAACACAAGACATTGGGCAGATACCGCACGATGCGTGAGGCTACTCTCAAAGAAATCAGTGGAACCTGCCGACTCATTACCGACAGATGGGGTCATCTGGGCTACACCTCATTGGATAAAGAGGAAATACGTAAGTTCATAAGAGAACTGGGTGAAAAAGAACCGCCGCTTGCCAGACAAACAATCAAGAAATACAAAGTTCGCGTCCAGTCATTTTGCTCGTGGGTTATTCAAGAAGGTAAATCCGAAGGAAGAACAAGCAATCCATGTGCTGGAATAAAAGTCGAGGTTGGACGAAAAGATAAACCGAAATATTTGACTCCAGAAAAAGCAGAGGAGTTGTTGCGATTGTGTGAGAATCAACTTTAAAAACTTCGTGGAATTGCTGAAAGAATGAACTACATAATTGTTACAGAGTTCGTTGATAAGGATATTTCAGAGATGAAAGCACGAATGCTTTAGAACTTGTAGCCTAGACCTACAAGAACATTCATACTACTAGCGTTAAATGATCCAGTAGTGCTCACGTAAGTCTCGCCGAACTTGCTCTTATTTAGATAGGCATCGCCATATTTTGTGTAGTTTGCCTCTCCAAATCCATACCATCTTTCAGAGATGATTTGCCTATAGCCTAGACCTAAAGAATAGCCATTCATCTGTATAGTGAGATCATCAGTGATGATGTTTGTCCCGGTATATCCGATCTTAGCGTAAACCAATTTATCTTTGTCAATGAGATGACTGGGTGAAACGAAAATGTTAAACAAATCTTTTCTAAGATATTTTTTTGTGACTGTAAGCACACCTGCGAACGTGCTGATTGACGCTGTGTAGTCAGAGTGTCCCTGAATGGGTGAGTACTCAGCGCCAATACCAAGCAAAAAATTTGGGGTCAAAGAAAAGTTATATCCAACTCCTACAGCGCCTGCAAAACCTTCAGGATTTTTACCCGAAGCCGAGTAGCTGTATCCGAGAACGGTCCCGCCTGAAAAGGTTGGTGACACCTTCTCATAACCAACACCCGTTTGTGCGTAGAGTCCCTCAAACCCGCTTTGTGCTTGAGTGTTGCCGACTGTGCTTGCAATAAGTACTGTCGTGAAAAACCTTTTCATTTTTTCTCCGATATGCGGTGTCAGTACTGTGATGCACACTCAAAATAATGGTTTGTTATACACATTGCCACGACAATTGACCGTACGTCGATGCATTCCTGTCATTTATTAAATCTCGATAGTTTTCTGAACTAATTATATGTTGGATCATATTTTGCTATGCGCTATGTATAAAGCGCCATAAAGTTTTTGTGCGCCATGCTCAACTAGGAAAATGCTAGGATTGTTGATTGCCTATTCAGACTTTCGTCGGTAATATTAATGGCATCTTATTTTTTATAAGGCTTTACCATCGAACCCGTTCTTTTAAGCCGCGACGACGAGTCGGCCTCATTTCCGTTTGGCCCCCTCTATCCGTTTCCATCGAGATTCGTTAATGTCGGACGTAGTACTTCCTTGGGTTACGGCATGTCACAGGCCTATCGCATGCACTACATCGACGAGGGCAAGGGCCCCGTCATAGTATGTCTGCACGGCAACCCCACTTGGGGTTTTCTGTTCCGTAATCTAATTGCGAGCCTGCGACAGAATTTCAGGGTGATCGTACCTGATCATCTCGGCTGCGGTCTTTCCGATAAGCCCTCGGATGTCTTCTTTCGCGCGGCCGATCGCATAGCCCATCTTGAGGAACTTCTCGACCAGTTAAACGTCGACCGCTTTTCGCTAGTGATGCATGACTGGGGCGGTCCGATTGGCACCGGTCTAGCGGTGCGTCGCCCTATCTGCGTCGAACGGCTGATCTATTTCAACACCACCCTCGCTGAGACATCCCTGCTTCCCTGGATAATTAAGCTGGCGGCATCACCCTTGATCGGTAGGCTGTTGACACAGCAAACGATGAGTTTCGTCAAATTGTTGACCTCGTTTGGTGTTTCCTATGTACTTCCGAAGGAGACCAGGGAAGGCTACCAGCGACCCTACCGCACCCAAACCAGTCGCCAGGCCATTTTGGGTTTCGTCCGTGACATCCCTTTTTCTCGCTCCCATCCCACAGCAGTTTTGATGAACGATGTGGTGGCTCGACTGCCGTCGTTATTAGAAAAACCGGTGAAAATACTATGGGGAATGAAAGACCCGTGCTTTCATCCGGAGATTTTTCATCATTTCACCGCTCGCTTCCCTCAGGCTGACTTGGTGCAAATACCCGAAGCCTCCCACCTCCTGCTCGACGATGCTGCAGTTGAGATCGTCGCAGCAGTAAATGATTTCTTGCGGCCGCTTGCGTCTAGCTCTGGGGGCGAGCTTGGTCTAAGGTCAATTCCTTGCGAAAGAGAGTTGAGTGAAGATTCAGGTGTTAAGCCTCGTGCCGTGCGGGTCGACCCTTATGAGGATCCACGACTACAGGGGAGTGGACTCTATGGAGCACTGCATGTGGCGGCCTCGGCGATGCCGTGGGTGCCAGCAGTGACGAAAGTAACCTTCCCTCTATGGGGCGATCGTCCGCATTATGATGTTGTCGATTTTGCAGCCCTGACTGATCGTATCAATGCATACGAACACGGTCTAGCAGCGATCGGCCTGCGGGCTGGCGATCGTGTGATCATGCTTGTGACGCCAGGCGCGGACTTTCTCGCGCTGAGCTACGCAGTGATGGGCCGCGGTGGTATCCCCGTGTTCATTGATCCAGGAATGGGTATTGACGCGGTGTTGGCTTGCATGCATGAAGCTCAGCCAAGCGGATTCATCGGCGTGCCTAAGGCTCATCTGCTTCGGCTCAAGGCCTCGGATTTGTTTGGTTCGCTTCGTTTCTGCATCGTTGCCGGAAGACTGTCGGTGTTTGGCGCGACGCGACTGAGTGACCAACTGAAACCCGGGTTGAGCCCGCCAGTACCGATTCCACGACAAGCAGAAGACGCTGCCCTTGTGGCCTTCACGTCGGGCGCCACCGGTCGGCCAAAAGGCGTTATCTTCACCAACCGCATGCTCACTCAGCAGCTCGCGGTGTTTCGCGACAAGTTTGGCTTTCGCAGCGGCGAGCAAGATCTGTCGCTACTACCTATTTTTAGCCTCTACACTTCGGCCCTTGGCGTGGGGAGCATCTTTCCACCGCTCGACCCTAGTCGTCCTCTTTCACTGGTGCCCAAGCAGATCATCCGTGTGATGCACGACCTCGGCAATCAGACATCTTTTGGCTCACCGACGCTTTGGGCGAAGCTTGCCCACTATTGCCAGCAGACTGGCACGTCGTTACCGCAGTTGCGTCGGGTGTTTGTTGCGGGTACGTCTGTCTCGCCGGAAATACTTAATCTCCTTAAAATCGTGTGCCCGCAGGCGGAGAGCTTCACTCCGTACGGTGCAACTGAGGCGCTGCCCGTCACGCTCGCAGCTGCAACCGACCTAAGCCAGTATCCAATAGTGTCTGCGTTATCTGGCGAACAGGGCACTCCTGTTGGCCGAGCCATTGAATGTGTGCAACTCCGTGTCGTACAAATCTTGGCTGGGCGGACAGATGAATTGCTTGTTGACTGCCTGGAGCGAGTAATCGGCGAAATCCTCGTCAGTGGTGAGACGGTTAGCCGCGAGTATCTTTCGCGTCCTGAGGCGACCGCGGCAAGTAAGGTTTGCGAGGATGGTCGTGTTTGGCATCGCATGGGCGACATGGGATATCTAGACGGCAGTGGCCAACTCTACTTCTGTGGCCGCAGGGTCCACATGGTCGTTACACCAGAGCGGGTATTTCACAGCGTGCCTGTGGAGAATGTCTTCAACCGTCACCCGGAGGTCAGCCGCACAGCACTTATCGGTGTGGACGGCGAACCGGCAGTTGTTGTCGAACCGCGATCGCGGTTGCTCGATTTGGCTGCCCGTCGTCGACTTGCGAGTGAACTCCGGACCCTCGGTTCAACTGAGTTAGTCACCTTACCCATAAAGCGGTTTTATTTTCATCCATCATTCCCTGTTGATGCCCGTCATAATGCCAAGATCTTTCGTGACCGGCTCTCGGTATGGGCAGTCACGCAGATTGCCATTGAGATTGACGATTCCACGAGGGATCACGGAGGCCTTGTATGAAAGTACTCGTCACCGGGGGGGGCGGTTTTGTCGGCAGTGCGCTTTGTCGGCGACTGCGGGATCTTGGTCACGACGTCACTGGGCTCGGTCGCCGGGCTAATTTGGGTCTAACCGCACTAGAGTCTGAGGGCATTCGCACCGTGATTCATGATCTTTCCTTGCTGGAGGGGGTGAGTGATCTGGCCAAAATCTTTGTCGACGTCGACTGCGTTTTTCATACGGCAGCCCACGTAAAAATGTGGGGACCGCGCGAGGCGTTTGTTCGCGGTAATATCCAGGCCACCAACAATGTGATCGTGGCCTGCCGTACAGCGGGTGTATCGAAACTTGTATTCACTAGTTCGCCGAGCGTTGTCGCTTCAGATCATGATCTTCGGGGTGTTGACGAATCAGTGCCTTATCCGAGTCAGTATCGGGCGTACTACCCTGAAACAAAGGCGGTTGCGGAGCGGGCAGTGCTTTCGGCACACAGTGTGACACTGCGAACAATTGCGTTACGACCGCATCTTATTTTTGGTCCCGGAGATACTAATCTCGTGCCAACTATTCTGAATCGTGCTCGTGCTGGCAAGCTTGTGCAGGTGGGCGACGGTAAGAATCTAGTCGATCTAACGTATATTGACGACTGTGTCTCGGCTCACGTACTCGCGGCAGCGGCCCTCGACGAGCGTCCAACTGCTGGTGGTAGGGCATTTTTCATCAGCCAAGGTACACCTGTCCCGCTATGGGAATGGATCGGAAGAATCTTGATACTTCATGATGTGCCGTTGGTGCAGCGGAAGCTTTCAGCATCATCTGCGCAGTTTTTGGCGACGATTGCCGAGTCTGCTTGGAAATTCATCCGTCTCACCTCAGATCCTCCGTTGACTAGGTTTCTGGTCAAAGAAATGTCGACCGACCATTATTTTGACATCAGCGCTGCACGAAGGGAGCTCGGCTTCATTCCCAGCTGCACAGTCTGGGAGGCAACAGAAAAAAAATGACAGCTCACTAAAACGTAAAATTTAAACCTCGGACGGAGGCCTGTTAAAAACAGTTACCATCGAAATCCGAGAAATCGCGCGTTGAGTCCACTGCCAAATGCGGTGAGAAGTACCTTTTGTTGCGGCTGGATATTTTTCTCACTAGCACCGATCGCTAAGGCTGCGGGCAAGGCGGCCGACACCATATTGCCATAACGCTTGTAGATCGCAAAATCTTTGTCAAAGTCTAGGCC
>CAJBPJ010000241.1 GCA_903957465.1 uncultured Opitutia bacterium | reverse complement strand
CAAAACCGCGCTCGTAGCGGAAACCTTCACCCTCTCGGGTGACACGAACAGACTGCACTGAGCCAACAATTGGGTTAGCGACCCATAGTAAATTCTCTGCTTCCGTGGGCCAACGTCCACGATCGGCAATAGCGAGACCACTCAACCCAGAACCACCCATACGGAAGTCGGTCGCCGTCCCTGGAAACTCGGGAGCGTATGATGGCCATTGAGAGTTCGCGCATCCGGGATAATTGGCATACTCGTGAAACGGCATCGCCGGGAAACCGTAGTCATTAGCTTCTTGAATCCAGCAGTCGCCTTCTTCGGTTAAGGCTAATCCCCAAATATTGCAGGGTCCGTTACTCGTGATGTCAAAATTCGACCCGTCCGGCTTAAACTTCGCCATGCGCGTCTGGTCGAACTTCGTGACCGTGCCATCCGTACCTTTCACTTTGCCATAGTTGAAAGCGCCTTGAGCCAACCAAATCCAGCCGCCAGGCGCCCGCGTAAACTGGTGCGGCATCAGGTGCGAATCTTGTACGCCGAAACCGGAAAGTAGGACTTTTCTTTTATCGGCACGTCCATCGCCATCCGAATCAGTGAGCTGTACGATATCTTCTCCATGGTGAACGATAGCCGTGTCACCGTTGCCCATCGGCAAGAGCCCTGTTGGTATAGCCAATCCCTCCGTAAAGACGCGAGGCTTGCCTACAATGCCAGTATCGGAGCGATCAAAGACTAAAACTTTGTCGCGGGCCCGTGAAGCATAGAGAGCGGCAGCGACGGCGGGGGATTCGTTTCCATCCACTGGGTACTCCAATGCAGTCATTGTCCACATCCGGCCATGCTGATCCCAATCGACGGTTATAAACTTTCCTGTGTCCGCCGACTCCGTCGCCACCAATTCAATTTCGTAACCCGGCGGTAAAGTGAATGTCTCCTTCTGCTCTTCGGCAGTTAACGGCGAAGGCTTGGGTTTAGCTTGTTTCGGAACCTTCGGGCCGGACGAAGCAAGGGGCTTCAGTTTGAGATTCCTGAACTCAACTTGAGTTTTACCGCCGCCATGAAGCTGTAAGCCGATACGCCCAGAGCGTGGAATCGCTGAATCAAGTTCGGTATAGTCAAATCCAGGCTGTTCATTCACCCATGCCTGGAGGCGCCCACCCGATGCCACAACGCGGTAATAATTCCACTGGTTATCTAAAATGGGTACAAAAGCCTTTTTAGGACCTGCGAGAACTTTGTTACGTCGAGACTCGTCGTAAAGTTTTCCCCACCACTCAGTACCAATGTCAGCTTGGTAGCCTGACATCTCGTCAGAATTTGGCACGCGCTCGGAACGGAATTGTAGACCTGAATTTGCGAAGCCACCCCCGGTGTGCATTCTGACTTCAAACGTTAGTTCGAAATTTTCGTAACTTTCGGTGGTCACCAGAAAAACATTCTGCTTCTGGGTGCGTTCGGTACTTCCCCCAACAATACATTCATTGGTGAGATCGACACGCCAGACCGTCGGGTCTCCCTCCCAACCCTTCAGCGTCTTTCCATCAAAAAGACTGATAGGGTCTGCGACCAGTGTGGCGCTAATGAACAGACCGAGTGTACCTATAATTTGCCGAGGAGACTGCATGAAGTTATGACAGCAAATAAGACTCCTCGTTCCGACACTTATTTTGTCGGTAAACCACGTAACCACGTCACCCACCCTGCGGGCAAACCACGTGTTTGTGCCCCGCGGACAATTTTCTCGTGGTATGTTTTGGCCGGAAGGTGCGGGCCTGTGGGATCAATCACACGGTAAAGTTGCACTTCCATCGGACAATCTTGTACGCCACCTTCCCAGACTGAAAGTCGGGTGCGTCGGTAACCTTCGCCGATAGCTTCATCGAGACGAATCCAGTCGGCCACAGTCATCTCGTAGACAAAGCCCCAAACCCCAATACCAAGTTCGTCAGCAACGACATCTTCAGAACCGCCACCCCATGTCGGGCTGGGATAGGAAAAGCGCAAGGTATGTGCAGAGAGAAAAGCTTTACCGCGCGCCTGCGCACCTGGACAGCGACGGGCGATTTGACCAGCATCTAGGTCAGAACCGTAGGCGAAGTAAAACCTGCTCATCTGGACTTTATCTTCCCATTCTCTCAACCTGTCGCAAGTGAGGAATGGCTTTGGACTCGCAACTTTTACCACAAAAAGGTGTTAATAAAGCATGCGCGCGCTGACTTTATTCGTACTTCTAACGACGGCAGTCTTTGCCGCAGACCCCGTCGTCATCGAAGGTTCATGGACGAATCAGGCCTCCGGTCGTGTCATCGCCTATCGAGCCCGTATTCCAGCTGAAAGTGGCAAACGACCTACAGTACTAATTTCTCATGGTCTCGGCGGCAGCATCGACGGGATGGAATACTTAGGGACCTACTGGGCGGCACGCGGCTACCTCGTAATTCACCTCCAACACCCAGGCTCCGACTCATCCATCATCAAGGGCATGGTATTAGCTCGAGAAACGACCCTCAAAGCCGCGACATCTACGGAGGAATTTACCGCACGTGTGCAAGACGCCAAAATCGCACTTGATAAACTACGCACCACTCCAGGTCTTTCTGAACATCACGATGCGGGCGAAGTTGCCATCTGTGGACATTCTTATGGCGCGCGTACCTCGCTGGCACTTTCGGGTGAGCGCTACCCCGCGGCCCCTGGCGTAGATTTTTCGGATCCGCGTATTCGTGCAGCCATTGTGCTCTCCCCTCCACCTTACTCAGGTGCAGAACGATTCTCGTTTATCGGTATTCCGCAGTTTCATTGGACAGGAACCGCCGACACCACTCCAGTCGAAGAAAACAAGGACCCCGCCCTCCGGATGTGCCCGTGGAGAGAGTCTTCCACACCCAGTAGCTACCTCGTTGTTCTCGACGGAGCGGATCATATGACATTTTCCGGGCGCCTGCCTTTGATGGATAAAGCTCGCCGAAAGAATTACCTTCACTGGCACAGCATCCTTGCGGAAGCGACCACTCGCTTCCTAGACGCAACTTTACGGGCCAACAAAGAAGCGAAGGGTTGGTTGGATGGAGAAGGTCTAAACAAAATCCTCGGACCCAAAGACAAACTCGAGCGTCGGAAATAAAGCTTAGAACTTTCGACTGAAACCAAGATAGACCGAACGCGGTGCTGCCGGGTAACCAATACTCGTGAGCTCGGCACGTTCGTCTGTAGAT
>CAJBPJ010000240.1 GCA_903957465.1 uncultured Opitutia bacterium | reverse complement strand
GTCGATTGGGGTAACACCCAGTTAGTAATGCAGTGCGCGAGGATGTGCAGACAGCCTGCGTAGCGTAGAAAGAGGTGATACGTATACCCTCTGATGCGAGACGATCGAGGTTAGGCGTCTGGCAGCCCTTGCCTTGTAGTCCAATATCCGCCCAGCCCTGGTCATCCGTCATGATGACGATGATGTTTGGCTGAGCACTACGTGCGCTTAGCACGTTCAGTAAGAACGCGATGGCGAAGAGCGGAGTTCGTAGGTACATGGTGTTTATTTGCTATAATATATGAGCACAAAGATGGTGCGCACAAAAGTTAGAGTCGTTCGTAGAGTAACCATGAGCCACCACAAGCCGTTAGAAGAGCGAGCGGCCGGCGCAGCCGATTTTCGAACCATTCTTTTTGGCTAAAAGGCAAGATACACACGCATGCTAAGGAAATGACGATGAGCTGCGCTGTTTCGATACCGACATTAAATCCTGCCAGCGCACCGAGTACTTCAGTGGAATGCTGTTGGGTGAAGTCGGCCGCGGCCGCAAAGCCAAGTCCGTGTAACAGGCCAAATCCAGCTGACCCCGCAACTGCCCAACGAGAATGCGTCTTTCCCGTAGCGGCCATGATGCCCGCGGCCACGATGGATGCGGCAATCATTTGCTCGATCCATGGACCCGGTGAATGTAGCCAGCCGTACCAGACTAAACCGAGTGTGAGGCTATGCCCGAAGGTAAAACTAAGCGATCGAAAGAACGCCATCTGCAATGTTGGCGCACTTAAAAACATCGCTAACATGAAAAGTGCATGGTCCCAGCCATCCGGTAAGACATGCCCGAAGCCAGAATGGAAAAAACTTTGGAAGGTTGCCCAGAATCCGCGGGTTGGTCCGACGATAGGCACCTGATTGGACCATTCACCTGCAGGCACGACAACGATATCAAGTCTATCTGGTGAGGTTTGAAACTTCGTCAGAGTTTTTCCAATGATAGCTGGGAAGCGGATGCGTAGATTTCCGGAACCTTCGGGTAGTGCGGTCTCGGTTCGAATCCAAAGCATCACCGGGTAACGATCTTCTTCGGGTTGACTCGCAGATTGATTGCGGACGTCGGCCGCGGAAGGGAAGACCACTTTTTCGAATTGGAGTGCCCGTCCATCTACTTCGACAGAAAACTCACGTAAGAATTTTTCTGGTGCAGCGGCCAGGCGCTTGGCCATGAGCGTGCGGTCATCAAAGAAAAAGTCATCAATCGCTTTAACCTCAGCGGCTTGTGCCGTTTGGTCCATGAGGTAGGGGGGTATATCGATGCGAATCGCAATTTTTAACTTACCTTCGCTCGCAACGACTTCTGCGGTGGCTTGTTGCCAATTGGGATGTGCTGATGCGACCCCGCAAAGGGATAGGAGAAGTAAAGCGAGACGCATCGGGGCTGAGACTAGAGGCTGAAAAGTAGAGACTAAAGGCGAAAGAGGTGCGGGTAATGGTTTAGTCTTTAGTCCTTTGCCGTTAGGCTTTGTAGTTAAGAAACGCCCATGCCTTCATTTCTTGGCATTGATTACGGTGAAAAGCGCATTGGTTTAAGCCATGGCGACGAGCTCGGCTTTGCCTTTGTCTTAGAGCCAGCCATCGCCGCAGATGCCGAAGTACGTTTTGCGCACATCGAAAAAGAAATTAAACGTCACCGGATTACCGATTTAGTCGTCGGGTACCCCTTGCGTCTCGATGGTTCACGCAGTCGTACCACCGATGCGGTCGACAACTTTATCGGTGAGCTCGAACGCCGGTTTGGTCTGCCGGTGCATCGTATCGATGAGGGACTTACCAGTTCGGCCGCCGCATCCTCACTGAAAAGACGAAAACCGCGCACGCCCCAAGAACGTCGCGCTTTCACCCAGAGCGGTGAGCTCGATTCGTTGGCGGCCAAAATTATCCTGCAAGATTTTCTAAATAGTCGTGGCTATGGAATGTCGCCACCCGATCTCGATGACCAAGAAGCGTAAAGCAAAAGTTGACCTGAAAGAGGAGCGCTTCTTGGCGACGATTGCTTACGACGGTACGGATTATCTCGGCTGGCAGATTCAGCCAACGGGTTTGACCGTACAGTCATTCATCGAAGAGCGGCTCGCCCGCATTTTTAAAAAACCCATCACGGTCATTGGCAGCGGTCGCACCGATCAAGGCGTGCACAGCGAAGGACAGTGTTTTCATTTCGACGCCTTTTGGCGTCATTCAACAACGAAGCTGACGCGGGCACTCCGTTCCGGCGAATCTGGC
>CAJBPJ010000239.1 GCA_903957465.1 uncultured Opitutia bacterium | reverse complement strand
GCTCTGCTTCTGCCGTAAGTGAACGTAGTCCGGGCAGGACTTCAGGCCATTTCCCCGAGCTGATCTCGGCGCACAAGGCAGCTTCGACTTGGTCAATTAAACTACGTTTCTCAAGCGCCATACCGTCTATTATAACTTCATCTGTATAAGTTAAAGGGACAAGTGCTGGCCAACTTTGTTTAGCAGACAGCCTCGTCCGCTTGTTGCGGATCCAAAGAGCCTAGAATACGAAACCAGCTTTGGCTTTTATGCCAAAAGCTCTTTGATGACGCTGGCGTGCTCGACCCCTGTAAGGCGTTGATCGAGGCCTTGATAGCGGAAGTGGAATTTCTGGTGATCTAGACCAATCTGATTGAGAATCGTGGCGTGTAGGTCACGGATGTGAACAGGGTCTTTGACGATGTCATAAGACAGTTCATCAGTCTCGCCGTGAACGTAGCCAGGTTTAACACCGCCGCCAGCCATCCAGAGCGTGAAGCACCGTGGGTGGTGATCGCGTCCGTAATTGGTAGCTGTAAGTCCGCCTTGGCAGTAGGCCGTGCGGCCGAACTCGCCTCCCCACACAACCAAGGTGTCTTCAAGCATGCCGCGTTGTTTGAGATCTTGAATCAGGCCCCAGCATGCCTGATCGATGTCTTTACATTGTGAAGCAAGGTCGCGAGGCAAGTCACCATGGGTATCCCAGCCGCGATGGAAGATTTGCACAAAGCGGACGCCACGTTCGGCGAGACGGCGGGCGAGCAGGGCACAATTTGCAAACGTACCGTCTTTTAGCGCATCGGGTCCGTAGAGGTCCGTCGAAGTCTTAGGTTCGTTTTTCAGTTCGGAAAGTTCGGGTACAGAGGCCTGCATGCGGAAGGCCATCTCGTATTGCTGGATGCGCACCTGGGTTTCCGGGTCACCCACGGCTTCATACGAAAGCCGATTCATGTCGTTGAGACCGTCGAGCATCTTGCGACGAAGGTCGCGATCAATGCCCGGCGCGTCGCGCAAGAAAAGTACAGGGTCTCCCTTGGTGCGCAGGGTTACGCCTGCGTGCTGCCCGGGCAGGAAGCCTGAACCCCAGAGGCGCGAGGAAATTGCCTGGACATTCGAGTAGGGCGAGGAGTGTTGTGCGTGTAACACGACGAACGCCGGAAGGTCTTTGTTGAGTGAGCCGAGACCGTACGACATCCATGAACCAATCGACGCCTTCCCTGACTGCATGTTGCCTGTGTAAATCAGTTGATTTGCTGGTTCGTGGTTAATGGCTTCGGTGTGCATCGACTTAATCACGCACAAGTCATCGACCATCTTTGATGTCCACGGCAGTAACTCACTCACCCATGTCCCCGACTTTCCATGTTGTGCGAATTTAAAGATCGTTGGTGCTGCGGGGAATTTAGCCTGCCCCGAAGTCATACCTGTTAGGCGTTGGCCGCTTTTACGAAGGAAGTCTCCGAGGTCTTCGTTAAATCGTGGTTTAAGGCTTGGCTTGTAGTCGAATAGGTCGAGCTGCGAAGGGGCCCCAATCATCGACAGGTAGATGATGCGCTTTGCTTTAGGAGCGAGTGCTTTGGCGGCTTGTTCGGCCGCGAGTGCAGCCTCTCCACCCATGACGCTTTCACTTAAGAGCGAACCGAGTGCGGCAACCCCGAGGCCCATGCCCGCGCGACGGAAAAAGTGCCGACGGGTAATCGCTGCGTTTAAATCAAAGGTGTTTTTCATAAAGTGAGGGCTTCGTCGAGGTTGAGCAATTGGCTGGCAACAATCGTCCAAGCAGCAAGTTCAGCACGGTCTGTTGCTTTGGCCTTACTTTCGCCAACCGCAACCAGTGCGTCAGCGGATTTAAGGTCAGCGCGGAAACGCGCTAAAGCCGTCTCCAGTGTGCGTCGAGCAATGACCCGCTCTTCTTTAGATAAAGAGCGTGCGAGTAGTCGCTTCGATAGGTTATCGAGACGTGCATCCGTCTCTTTAGTTGTCGCCAGTGCTGTATCGGCCAGGACGCGGGCTGCTTCGACATACGTTTCGTCGTTAAGCGTAACGAGTGCCTGCAAAGGCGTGTTTGTGCGATCACGACGTACTGTGCAGACTTCGCGAGTTGGTGCATTCATGATCTCTAAGTTTGGCATCATGGCTGCGCGCTTCCAGAAAGTGTACATCGACCGGCGCCAAAGGCCATCCCCAGTATCCTGTTTGTAGAATCGTGTATTCGATTCTTTCATGGCTACGGTTTCCCAAATATCTTTTGGCTGATAGGGCTTAACAGAGGGGCCGCCGACTTTACGGACGAGCAGGCCTGCTGCTGCCAATGCTTGATCCCGGATAACTTCTGCATCGAGGCGCTGGCGTGGACCGCGAGAAAGGAGACGGTTCTCTGGATCCTTCTCGAGTTTTTCTGCCGTTAAAACAGCAGACTGTCGGAAGGCCGCACTCGTCACCATTAAGCGAACCATCGCGCGATGATCCCATCCAGATTCTGTAAATTTAATCGCTAACCAATCAAGGAGCTCCGGATGACTTGGGCGGGCGCCGGTGATTCCGAGGTCTTCGACTGTTTCGACGATGCCTTTGCCCATGATTTGGTACCAAAGTCGATTCATGGTAACACGCGCAACGAGCGGATTCTCTTTTGCCATTAACCATTGAGCGAGGCCCAGGCGGTTATTCGGTGCGTTTTGTGGGAAGGGATGAAGCGCTGCAGGCGTACCGGGTGAAACCTTCTCGCCTTTATTTGCATACTCTCCGCGCGTGAGGACGTGCGCAAATGCCTCTTGTCCCTTTACGTCGTCCATAACCAATGAGGCAACCGATCCGGCGGAGAGCTCGGCTTGTCGCTTAGCGAGTTGATCGACGCGCGTGCGCAAGGCCTGGGTAGCGGGATCGGCTTTACTAATATGGATTTGGGTGAGCAACTGTAAGCGGACTTTCTCGTCGGCACCGTTTGCGACTGGCGCGACAAGTGCAGAGAGGGTTTCTCCGAGCACCTCACTTGGGGCGAGTGCGCGATCGAAGACGCGGATGTCTTGAATGAGGACACCCGCATTGGTGTAGGCGGCGTCTATACCTCCAGCGGACTTAGATCTCGCACCAATACGGAAGGGCACGTCGGTCGCGAGGGTCTCGCCGCCGTTCTCGGACTGGTTAACGCTGTCCGCTGGGAGGCCGTCGACGTAAAGCAAGAGGCGAGAAGGCTTCGGCTGGGTAGCGTCCCAGACTGCCATCACGTGATGCCAGCCCGCAGGTAGTGGTTCGTTGGTTACGCGCTTGCTTGCAACATCGGGCCATCGGTCGATGGCATGTGCTGCGACCTTACCACCTTCCATCCAGAGATCGAAACCGCGATAATCTTTCGAGGCGTCCATTCGCGAGAATAGAGCGCCGTCTCCCTTGCCGTTCGAAAGGACCCATGCACCCCAGCTATAAGCCTTACCTGTGAGCGAAGGTACGCCAGCGATGTTGAAGTTATGTAAACGACCGTTTGAGACAACGGCCCCAGGTCCAGTCACACCCTTTCCGGTGATGGTCACGCCATTACCGACGAGGGTATTCTTATCTTTAAAAATTGCGACGACGCCATCGCCGGTGCTCAGCGGCAGGTGCAGAAGGGGTTTGGCGACTTTAGGTTGCTGACCTCGAGCCCAGCCAGCGGCCTTACTCGACGCCGCCTGGAGTGACGTGGTAAGTTCGGCGCGGGCGGTGGCGAGTTCAGGGCCAAGCTTACTTATTTCTTCACGATTCTCTTTGGTGATAATCCGTACGACTGGCGGATGCTCGCCGTTATTGCCATCCAGCGCTGACATGCTGGTGTTACGGTAGAAAGCTGTGAATTGGTAAAATTCTTTTGTGGTGATGGGGTCGAACTTATGGTCGTGGCACGATGCGCAACCAAGCGTCAGTCCAAGCCAGACGGTCGCAGTCGTGTCGACCCGGTCTTTGGCATAGATGGCCAAATATTCTTCAGGAATTGCGCCGCCTTCGCCTGTCGTCGCTAAGCAGCGATTAAAACCAGTAGCTACACGTTGCTCGGTCGTTGGATCTGGAAGTAAGTCTCCAGCGATTTGTTCGGTGGTAAAGACATCCCACCGCATATTAGCTTTAAAGGCTGCGAGTACCCAGTCGCGGTAAGGCCAAATCGCCCGATAGTTATCAATATGGATTCCGTGCGTGTCTGCATAGCGCGCAGCATCAAGCCAGTGGCGTGCGAAGTGTTCCGCGCTCGCATCCGTTGCGAGCAAGCGATCGACGACATGCTCGTAAGCTTGCGGATTTTTATCCGCTAAGAATGCATCCAACTCTTCGATTGTCGGAGGCAAGCCAGTCAGGGCGAGGGTGACGCGGCGAAGTAGGGCAGGCTTATCCGCTTCGCCAGCGGGAGTTAAATCAACCTCTTCTAGGGCTTTTTTAATAAATGGGTCGATGCCGTTGCGCGACCATCCTGATTCATCTTTTGGCTCCGCCTTTATTGGTGGAATGAACGCCCAATGTTTTTCGTAGCGTGCACCTTCTTTAATCCAGCGATGGAGAATATCTTTTTGTGCCTCCGTCAGTTTCTTTCCGGACTCTGCCTCGGGCATCATGATTTCCCGGTCATGCGAGTTAATGCGCGTGAGCAGGTCTGATTGTTCAGGTTTGCCGGGGACGATGGCATGCCCCTCAGAGTCTGGGAACTTTGCGGTAGCGCCCTCGAAAGTGTCTAATCGTAGATCGGCTTTGTTGGCTTTGAGATCCGGACCATGGCACCCGAAGCAATTTTCAGCCAATATCGGACGAACCTCAAAATTGTAACTCACAGGCCCTTTAGGCTTGGGGGATTTTAAGGCATAGCTGGTCGCGGCAAAGAGAGATCCTAAGCCAATAACACCAGCGGCGATGAAAATTTTGCGGGACATTCTTAAAGGTACGAAAGGGTGAAAATTAACCTATAGAGGTGTTCGAATCTGACAAGTGGAAGGCGTCGATGTTCCTTTATTAAGGGCTAGCGCCGCAGTAGCCGCCAAAGGCTAAAGCCATCGCCGTGGTCAATGGGGGGAGGGGTAGTGACGTCCCTTCCTGAATCCAATAACTCCATGATTTTAGTTTCCACTTCCGTCTCGTCGCCCTTTTTGAGCGTTTCTGTCCACTCAGCCCGAATGATTCCAAAGGGCGTCGTCTCATCGCGCCAGACTTTGCCAACTAAATCGGTTGTTTGCGCGGCAGCGAAAGGAGGGTCGAGCGATAGTTTGCTCTCTAATTTTTGCAGCGTGCATTCGTGGGCTTTACCTGCGCCGTCATTCATTTTTGCCGAACCATCCGGAGTGAGTAGCGAGCTCGACTTGAGCTCAACTTTCTCAACCAGCCAAGTGACGTCCTCAGGCTTTAGGTGCCAGGGTCCTTTAACGGGATCCGTAAACAGTATCTCGTATGAAATGAATAATAGCCGACCTGCCTTTGCTGCATCCATCGCCCGGGGAATCAAGAAACTGAGACGGCCCTTGTTGCGCGAGCCGAGCCACTTGACGGGAGAGATTTCGAGCCAAACGCAGGGAGTTTTTTCAATAACGGTACCGTCGCGCGTGCTAATACGGATTTCGGAAATCTGTGGCTGGGATTTTCCGCTTTGCCGGGTGACTCGGTAGGTGGCCCAGCTTCCGTCTTCTGGAATACGCTGCGCGAAGATTTCCCACTGGGCAAAAGCTGGACTTGTCGAGACCACCCAGGCGAAGAAAAGTAGCAATCGGGTGCTCATTTCGTCCTATTTCAGCGTGGTTTTGGCCCTGAGCAAGCCCGCATCCCGCTTGCCCTGCAACGGACCATCCCTCTACGGTATGGGTTCCCATGGCTCGCTCCATTGAGATTTACGATACCACCTTGCGCGACGGCGCCCAAGGGCTTGGCATCCATTTCTCGGTTGAAGACAAGCTGCGTGTAGCCGCTGAGCTCGATCGCTTCGGTGTCACTTATATTGAGGGCGGCTGGCCCGGGTCTAACCCGCGCGACATTGAATTCTTTACGCAAGCCAAGCGCCTGAAATTCAAACACGCCAAACTTGCTGCTTTTGGGTCGACGCGTCGCAAGGGCGTGCGCGCCTCTGAAGACGAACAAGTTAAAGGCCTGCTCGCCGTCGGAACGCCCGTCGTCACCATTTTTGGTAAGACCTCACGCACGCACGTCCGCGAGGTCTTGCGCTGCACGCCCGAAGAAAATTTGGAGATGATTGCGGATACTGTCGCTTATTTGTGTAAGCACGGACGCGAAGTTGTTTACGACTGTGAGCATGCGATCGATGGTTGGAAGGAAGATGCAGATTACGCACTCGCGTGTTACCGCGCGGCGGCTGATGCCGGAGCGAGCCGTATTGTTCTTTGCGACACCAATGGCGGTTCACTGCCAGATGAAGTTGCTGCCGCTACGCGTGCTGCAATCGGAGCCGTCAAAGTCCCCATTGGTATTCACACGCATGACGATGCCGGCCTGGCGCTCGCAAATGCCCTTGCTGCGCTGGATGCAGGCGCATCACACGTTCAAGGCACCATTAACGGTATTGGCGAGCGCACGGGTAATTGCGACCTCACGGCGGTCATGCCTGTTTGCCAACTTAAGCGAGGATGGCGTTGCGTCCCTCCAGCCTCGTTGCGCCGGCTCACAGCTTTATCACAGTTCTTGGACGGTGTAACCAATCAAGCTCCCGAAGCGCGACGCCCATGGGTTGGTGCAGCAGCTTTTGCCCACAAAGGCGGCACGCACGTCGACGCTGTCCGAAAATTTGCGGCAGCCTATGAACACATTGATCCAGCAGCCGTTGGTAACACGCGCGACGTTTTAGTCAGCGACCAATCCGGCCGTAGCAACTTAGTTGTTAAAGCAGCTGAGTTAGGTATCACACTCGATAAGGACGCGCCCTCAACGCGAAGTGCGCTGGAAGAGCTTAAGCGCCTCGAACATGAAGGTTGGAGTTTTGAAGATGCGGAAGCTTCGCTGGCCTTGCTCCTCCGTCGTCACCTTGGTAAAGCCACACAGCTTCCCTTCGAAGTTGTCACCTACCACGTTTCCGTCCGCGGCGGCCCAGGACATGCTGCCTGCGAAGCCACCATTCGTGTACGTATCGGCAAAGAGGAGACACTCACTGTTGCGGAAGGGGAGGGCCCTGTTCATGCGCTCGATCAAGCG
>CAJBPJ010000238.1 GCA_903957465.1 uncultured Opitutia bacterium | reverse complement strand
GTAGAGAAGAAGGTATGAGAGAACCGTTGCAGCGGTGAGTGTAAGCGCGACGGGGTTTGTCCATCGCGCAATCATGCCAAGTCCGCCGATGAGCAGAATGATACCAAAGATGAGTGCCGCCCGCGGCGTCAGTTGTCCTGTGGGCAGCGGGCGCGAGGCCGTTCGTTGCATCTGTGCATCCGGCAACCGCTCCATCCATTGATTGAGCGCGCCGCAAGCACCTGCCGCGAGTCCTGTGCCAATCGACAGCGCCATCAGTGTCATCCCTGACCAAGGTTCGTTCGGAGGTGCACAAAAGAATCCAGCCACAGCGGAGAGTGCCGCTAGCATGGAAAGACGTGGCTTTGTTAACTCGCGGTAGGCGCGCGGTGTGCTCATGCGCTATTTTTTGCGCCACGGAAGCAGAGCAAGGTGGCACACGCAGTGGTAGCGAGTAAGGCTGCGGCTACCATGAGATGAATCGTGCGCGGGTGAGGGTTGGCGGGTCGGTCGATTGCCAGCACGCCTAATAAAATTTGGAGCGATAGTATGACTGCTAGAATAATCGAAACTCCTGCTGCCCACTGCGGGCTAGGTAGTCGTCGATAATGGTGCAACTGTAAGCCGTTCAGTGAGTTTGCAAAGAGCACCATGGAGATTCCAGCGAGCAGTGCGCCGCCGCGATGTAGTAAGTTAATTGTCCACATCCAGCCTTCACCCGCTGCGGGTATAAAATATCCCCACAGGGTTGTCATTTCACCTGTGGTCCAAAGAGTGACACGGTTTTGCCGCATCACTGCTGCCGCGAGTATGACTAACAAAAGCAGCACCAGGGTTGTGACTCCCAGCGCCCGCGATTGTGCAGGTGCTGGTTCCTCCTCCGCGCGTTGCCAGAGTCGCGTGTGCGTAAGGGTGACGCAGGCGAGTAGGGCGACCGTAAGCTGAGCATTGATTGCATGCCCGATAGCGAAAGATAGCGCCTTGATGTTACTATCCCCGCCGACATTTAGTTGATCGAGCAATACACGTAGAGCGCCTAATCCACCTTGGGCGACAACGAGTGCGAGTGTGCTGTAAGCGGCGATGCGCACCCCACGTCGCGTCTCACGCAGCCTATGGGCAATCGCGATCAGTATTGTAAGAATGCCCAGACCTGTTGCCGCTAAGCGGTGTGAGTGTTCAGCAAATTTATCTGACTCGGTGAGCCAGCCTGGAGGATTGATAGACCCGTTCGATAGGGGCCAGTCAAGGAAGGCCATCCCGGCGTTGATGGAAGTCGTAAACCCGCCTGCTTGCAGGACGCCAAAACTCCATAGCAGCGCAAAGAGACTTAATCCAAAAAGAATTCGGTCGCCTGCTTTAGAATGGTGGATCGACGTCATCTCGAAGTCTTAAGGTAAGACGTCGCCCTCGAAGTCAATCACGAGGTCTTTGTTTCCGTCTGTGCATTTGGGCGAACGCACGAGAATAAAGTCATCTGCGAGTATAGTGTTGGCGGTGGTTGGCTTAGTAAGTTTTCCGTTGGCAATGCGTTGGGTGAAAAGGACGGCAACGTCCGGTGCCCCTTTAGCGGCCGCACTGGCGTTTGCGAAGTGAACGGTTAAACGGTGCGTACGTGTACCGGTTCTCTGAAGCTCTGTTGTTACTTCGGGATTTTTAGATACCGTAAAGCGAGCGTCGAATGTTGGGTCGCCGTAAAAAGCCACGGTATCGCGATCCCAAGTTAAGCCTAAGATTTGCTTAACAGCTTCTTGGCCTTCCTTGGAACGAGGGTTGGTTATTTTTGCAGATTTCCAGACGTTGGCTTGGCTGAGCTGGGTCAAAAGCATTTCTGGCTCAGGGTTGCCGTCGTTCGGAAATTGTGGCGAAAACTTACCAGCATCTGGACAAAGTTTGTTTAAATCTTCAACCATGCGAACTTGGTTAATGAAGAAAGATTCCGAAAAATTATTTCGACCAGGTAGCGACTGCCAAGTGCCGAGCATGTCCCAGCCTCCGCGCCCAAACCAGGTGACGACGGTGTAGCCGGCCATTTGGCGTACGCCGAGTTTACCCATCATGACGCAGACAAGTGATTTAGGGCCATCGCAATGACCGACTAAACAATTACCCACCGGGAAGTATACTTTTGGGTTCGGCGATTCTGGAAGAGCTTCGCCGATGGGTTTGCCATTGGGCTTATCAAGGGGAAGGAGCGTCCCTTTATGCGCGAGCAAGAAGCCGCTACCGAAAGGTGTTTCAAAGCCATGCTGGAATCCGTGCGATGATGTCACCATTAAGTCCGGTTTAACTTCATTAAAGAAGTCTGCCCAGATGCTTGCAGCGGGTCGGTCCAGTTTGGCGTACTCAACAGTTTTTCCGTCCGCTTGTTTTTCGCGCCAAGTACCTTTAGCTCCGTCTGAGATTGTGAGTGATCGCGAAAGAATGCCGTCATTAATGCCTGTTGTATTTAATGCGTTTTGAACCGTTAACTTTGTTGGACCAGCCAGTGTTGCCATTGCCAGTTCAGCCGTCGCTCCGGTGATGATGCCCCACTGTGCATCTATATAAGGGTCACCGTCTAAGCGACGCGTTAGCCGATGGACGTCACAGACAAATGTCCGCGTTGTTTTTTCCGGCTGACTGACAAAAGCGATATAGCGCGGCATCGCCTTGCTGAGCGCAGTTTGGGCAGCCTCTACATTCCCTGTCCATTCCACGACGGTGGCATTCGGGTGTTTAGCTTGGAGGGCTTCGATAACCTTGGCCCAGGCGGGGTCTGCTTTCGTTTCCGACTCAATGACAATCGCGTAAGACTGTGCCCGTGGATTGCTCGTTACATCTAACGCAGAGCTTTCTGCTAAACATGTGAGCGCACATGCGCATGTGGCCAGAGTAAGTAAGTGTTTCATTGGGATGCAGAGGCGTCGTGCGTGTGGCGACCAAAGGCTCTTATTTTAGAAACGAGGTTTGCCAGTCCGGTTCGTCGATTGGGTGAAAGGTGTTGGGTGATGCCTACTTCAGCAAGAAACTCTGCGTCAGTTGCCGCCACTTCACTTGGCGTTGCGCCGTCGTAGAGTTCACAGACGAGCGTCGCGATGCCTTTGGTGATGAGTGAGTCAGCGTCGCAACGGAAGCGGCAGATGCCATCGCGAACGGTTGGGTATAGCCAAAGGTTAGACGTACAGCCTTCGATGAGAAGTTGTTCGATGCGCAGTTCAGGGGGAAGTCCTTCGGCCCCTTTGGCGCGGTCGATAATGTATTGGAACCGTTCATGCGGATCTTCGAACGGGGCCAATTCTTGAATCAGCGCGGCGCGCTTCTCTGCAAGCGTCATGGTCTGAATCAGCGTCCAAGAAACGCGTCCCGGTCTAAGCCTGGGCGCACTAAGGGTTCAATGGCAGCTTCGAGTTTACGAACACGTACCGCGTCCAATCGTGATTCTGAACGTAGCCAGCCCAGAATGTCGCCCCAGACGGGCGGAAGTGGCCGACGGCCTGTGAGCAGCCGTTCAACTTCATCCACGAGGGCAGGGCGCGTTCCGTAAGCGTCGCCTTGACCGGCGAGAATGCGTGCGGAAATCCAGTCGGCTCGAAGTTGAGAATGCCAAGGATAGGTTTGTACGCCTGTGGACAGGATACGGGCAGCAGGGTCAGTTGCGCCTCCGTCAATTAAGTGACGCGATACAGATCGAAAAGCTTCGGGGCCCGGAGTAATTTCCGCTTCCAAAAATGCTTCGAGGTATTTGTCACCGATACTTCGATCTGCTTTTTCAACGGCAGGATTCGGTTTTGGACGAAGGTGATAGGCAATACCGAGAAGTGCTTGGACCATTGTCTGGTTGGAGCGGAAGTGGCCTTTGTTCGCCATGTTCACGTTTTGATACGTGCGGATACATAAGTCGGATTTCCCTGCGCGGATGAGTGATTCTAAATGCAGCGCGCTAAATGTTGCAGTGTCATAACCTTTAGCTACGGCAAGATTGGCGAGAAGTTCACAGAGGCTGAAGTAGCCGCGTTGCGAACCGTAATTTGCTAAGGCAAGCATCACGGAATCACTTCCTGAAAATTGATCGAGAATGGCGCGCAGCTCTTTTTCGTATTCATCGCGTTGCCCAAGTTTATCAAGAATGGCTAGGCGTTGTACGCGCAGGAATCCATTCGCTCCGTCCAATGAGATGCGGTCATTGGTTAATGAGAGTGCCTGTTTGGGTTGTCCGAGCAGCGAGAGCAACCGACTGTGTTGAGATAAAATGGCGTCGCGCTCTTGGCCGCGAAAGTCAGGTGCCCGATTATCAAGTACGCTTAAGGCTTGTTGCACACGTCCGCCGTCGAACAGGCAGAGGGAATGGAGCATGGTGCCGCTTGCCGTCTTATCGAGTTTGTAGGTCTCGATCAGGTTGGTCGCTTCGGGGTACCGGCCGCACCAATAGAGAGAGGTAGCAGCTTGAAAGGCTAAAATCGTCTTCGTTTCAGATGCTAAGTCTTTGTTCTTTAAGTAGTTAAGTGTGAAATCAATGACTTCTGGGTCGCGATGCCTTGCCTGTAAGATTTGACCGTAGCGCTCGAGGTAAGCTCTGCCCATGGGCTCAGAACTATTTACCGTGCCTAAACCGCTCTTTAACAACAGGATAGCATCTTCACTCTTACCAATTTTCCGATGCAGAATATCCGCGTAAAACAGCTTTGCTTGGGTGTTGCTTCCGCTGCAGCGGATAGCGAGCTGGCCGGCTTGCACAGCTGTTGGTAGGTCACCTTCTTCGAGGGCTTTTTTGCCTATTTCTATAAAGTAGGCGGAAATAGAGGCTAAATGGCCTTGGCGAATCTGTGCGGCTTGGTCGGGATTCGACTCAATCGCTGCCAGGGTGAGGCGCACGGAGCGACGTAGAATGGGGTCTGCTATGAGATCTGCTTTGCCGCCAATCTTCGCTAAATAGGCTAAAGTGGCCTCTTTTCCTTGGGTTACAGGCATGCCGAGGAGCAAAACGACTTCGGGGTCAGACTGTGATTTGGCTGCTTCAGATGCCGTATTGGCGGGTGCGTTAGGCGTCGTGGTGGGCGTTGACTCAGCCCATGCAAACGGGGGTAAAGAGGCGCATACAAGCAGAAGGTGGATGGCTCGACGCATAGCGGTCGTCCTAACGTGCGGAGGAGGCTCTAGAAGTCGCTATAAAAATCCCTACCGGACGCAGGTCTTATGCATGGGTCTCTCAAAAATGTTAAAAACCTCCACTTTCCGCTTGCTGGGGGGGCTTGGAGTCCTATGTCACAACGCTCTTTCCACGTAAAACGAGGCCCTATGCCCACCATCAATCAGCTCATTCGCCACCCCCGCGTTAAACCGCGTACCAAGTCGAAGTCACCCGCGCTTAACAACTCGCCGTTTAAGCGTGGTGTCTGTGTGCAAGTGATGATTCGTACCCCGAAGAAGCCTAACTCTGCTCAACGTAAAGTTGCCAAAGTTCGTCTCACCAATGGGCAAGAAGTTATTTCTTACATTCCTGACGAAGGCCACAAACTCCAGGAGCACTCAGTGGTGCTCGTGCGTGGTGGTCGCGTGAAGGATCTTCCAGGTGTCCGTTACCACATTGTTCGTGGTCCGCTTGACTGCTCCGGTGTTGAGAAGCGCCGTCGCTCCCGCTCGAAGTATGGCGTGAAGCGCCCGAAGGTAGCTAAAGCCTAATATCCATTTTCTTCTTACCTGAACTAGACCATGTCACGTCGTCGCCGAGCAACTAAGCGCCAGCACCAGCCAGACTCCCTTTACGGAAGTCCGCTCGTCTCGCAGTTAATCAATGTCGTTATGAAGAGCGGCAAACGTTCCATTGCTGAAAAGATTGTCTACACGGCTATCTCTAAAGTTAGCGAGAAGTTGGAAAAAGGTAACGCCGTTGAACTCTTGCTCGGCGCACTCGAAAATTGCCGTCCAAAGCTTGAAGTGAAAAGCCGCCGCGTTGGTGGTGCCACTTATCAAGTTCCTGTCGAAGTCACCATTGAGCGTCAAAATAGCATGGCCCTCCGCTGGTTGGCTGCTGCTGCGCAAGGTCGCAAAGGAAGTACCATGGCTGAATCCCTCGCTGCCGAACTCGTCGATGCGTACAATAACACCGGCAACGTTGTTAAGAAGCGCGAAGAAACCCACAAGATGGCCCAAGCTAACAAGGCCTTCGCTCACCTTCGCTGGTAAACCCTCACTTTAACCGTCCTCCCGGCCGAAACACTGGTTCCGACCATGTCCACCTCCCTCTCTACCCTCAATGCCCCTGGCCGTAAGTTCCCCTTGGAACATACGCGCAACATCGGCATTGCTGCGCACATTGACGCAGGCAAGACGACCACGACCGAGCGTATTCTCTTTTATACAGGCGTCGTGCACAAGATGGGCGAGGTTCATGATGGTACCGCAACGACGGACTGGATGGAGCAAGAGCGTGAGCGTGGTATCACCATTACCGCTGCGGCAATTTCAGCTGGTTGGAAAACTAAAGAAGGTCACTTCGCTAATATTGATCACCGCATCAACATTATCGATACGCCTGGCCACGTAGACTTCACTGCTGAAGTGGAGCGCTCGTTGCGCGTCCTCGATGGTGCTGTTGCTGTCTTCTGTGCTGTCGCTGGTGTTCAGCCTCAATCGGAAACTGTTTGGCGCCAGATGAACAAGTATGGCGTACCCCGCGTCGCTTTCGTCAATAAGATGGACCGTACCGGTGCCGACTTCTTTGGCGCGGTGGACGATATTCGCGAAAAACTTAAGGGTAATGCTCACCCTCTCTTCATCCCGATTGGTCAGGGAGAAGAATTTAAGGGCATGATCGATTTGATTAAGAACGTCGCCTACGTCTACGACGAGACCGACCCGAAGGGCATGAAGTTCAACACGGTTGACATCCCTGAAAATCAAAAGGCAGAGGCAAAACAATGGCGCACCAAGTTGGTTGAAGCACTCGCTGACTTTGATGACGTCCTCGCTGCGAAGTACCTCGACGGACAAGAAGTCAGCATCGATGAGATGCGCACAGGTATTCGTAAGGCGACACTCTCACTCAACTTTATCGGTGTGATCCCTGGTTCTGCTTTCAAGAACAAGGGTGTACAGATGCTCCTCGACTGCGTCGTCGACTTCTTGCCCTCGCCGGTCGACATGCGCCCTCAGAAAGCGTTTACCGATGACGGAGATAAAGAAATTGCGATCGGTCCAGATGACAAAGCTAAGGTCACTGGTCTTTGCTTCAAACTTTGGTCCGACCCTCACGTGGGTCAGCTCGTCTTCTATCGCGTCTACCGCGGTCAGTTGAAGAAGGGCGAAATCCTTTACAATCCACGTACCCGTAAGGACGAGCGTATTTCGCGCATCGTTCTACTTCGTGCGATGGATCGCGAAGAAATCGACGTCGCTTATTCGGGCGACATTTGTGCCATCATCGGTCCAAAGGATATCGCAACGGGTGATACCCTCACCGCTGAAGAAGATCTCATTCTCGAAAAGACAACCTTCGCTGAGCCAGTGATCTCGATGTCAATCGAGCCAAACTCGAAGGGCGACCAAGAGCGTCTCTCCATCGGCTTGCAGCGTCTCGCTCAAGAAGATCCTACTTTCCGCGTCACTTCGAATCCTGAAACTGGCCAGACCCTCATCTCGGGTATGGGCGAGCTTCACCTCGAAATCATCGTCGACCGTCTCAAGCGCGAGTTCAAGGTCGAGGCTAAGTCTGGTAAGCCACAAATTTCCTACCGCGAAACTATTCAAGGTGCCTCCGAAGGTGTTGGTAAATTTATCCGTCAGTCCGGTGGCCGTGGTCAATACGGCCACGTTGAAATCAAACTCGAACCAAATCCTGTCGCAGGCCGCGAACCTGGCGCCAAGGGCGAGGAAGTTATCAACGAGATTGTCGGTGGTACAATTCCGAAGGAGTTCATCAAGCCTTCCACCGAAGGTATTCTCGAAGCTTCTCAAAACGGCACCATTGCCGGTTACCCTGTAATCAATTTCAAAGCCCGCATTGTCTTCGGTTCGTTCCACGAAGTGGACTCGAACGAAATGGCGTTCAAGATGGCTGGTATCTTTGCCTTCAAGGAAGCCATGAAGGATGCGAAGCCTATTCTGCTTGAGCCGATCATGACGGTCGAAGTGGTGACTCCTGAAGAGTACCAAGGCGACATCATGGGCGACTTGAACCGTCGTCGTGGCCAGATTCAAGGCATGGACAGTAAAGGCGGTCTTTGCAACATCGAGGCCCGCGTCCCGCTGGCAGAAATGTTCGGTTACTCGACCGACGTTCGTTCACTTTCTAAAGGCCGTGCCTCCTATTCGATGGAGCCAGCCAACTACGAGCAAGTCCCTGCTCAAATCCTCAAGCAAGTCGTCGAGACATCGTCCCGCGCACCTGCTCGCACCTAATCTAATTCCTCCAATGTCTAGCCAGAAGATTCGCATTAAGCTCCAAGGCTTCGACTACCGTTTAGTCGATCACTCTGCCACCGAGATTGTTGATACCGCTAAGCGCACAGGCGCGCGTGTTTCCGGCCCAGTGCCCATGCCCACGACTCACGAAGTCTGGACAGTCAACCGTTCCCCACACGTCGACAAGAAGTCGATGGACCAGTTTGAGCTGCGCACCCACAAGCGCTTAATCGAAATTCATGACCCCAATAGCGCTACCGTGGACGAGTTGAAGAAACTCAACCTCCCTTCCGGCGTTCAGGTCAACATTACGGCCTAATTTTTTAAACCCTAAACCCACACACAACCCTTAACGCAGGCACTCCTGCCCCGCGCACCGCTACAGATTCCGTAAGGACATCCAAAGCTAACGCAGGCCTCGAAGCCAACGGCGCTTACACGCCACCTGCCTCTTAGATCATGAAACTCCAACTCATCGGTAAAAAAATCGGTATGACCCAAGTCTATGACAAGGACAGTAACCTTGTCCCTGTCACTGTGGTCCAAGCTGGTCCTTGCCCAGTCATTCAGGTGAAGACACCAGACTCGGATGGCTACCACGCAGTGCAAATCGCTTTCGGTCCTCAAAAGGCACACCGTCTCTCGGATCCTGAGATTGGCCACTTAAAGAAAGCTAACGTTGAGCCACACACCCATCTTCGCGAAATCCGTTTTGAAAAGGATACGGGTCTCAAGGTTGGTGACGTTCTCACTGTTGAGAAATTTACAGCCGGTCAAATGGTCGATGTCATTGGTACCGTCAAGGGCCGTGGCTTCCAAGGCGTCATGAAGCGCCACGATATGTCCGGTCAGCCTGACACGCACGGTCACATGATGCACCGCCGCGTGGGTTCGATTGGTATGCGCCAAACACCCGGACACGTCTTCAAAGGAAAGCGCATGCCTGGTCACATGGGCAACGTTCGCCGCACTTCGCAAAATCTTCGCGTGGTTCAAGTTCTCGCGGAGAAAAATCTCCTTCTCATCAAGGGCAGCCTCCCTGGCGCCAACGGCGAGATCATCCTCGTCCGCCACGCAGTTAAGGCAAAATAAACCCGAAAGAATAAACGCACATGAAGCTCAAGTTCCATAATGCCGACGGTTCTCCTGCTGGAGAGCGCGAGTTCGCTATTCCTGCTTTCGAAGGCGACACTTACGTCGCATTGCTCAAGCAGGCAGTCATTGGCTATCAAGCTAATCGCCGCCAAGGCACCTCGAAGACCAAGAACTACGGCGAAGTCGCTGGTTCTGGTAAGAAAATTATCCCACAAAAGGGTTCCGGTGGTGCACGTCACGGTGACAAGCGCGCTCCTCAACTCTACAAGGGTGGCGTGGTCTTCGGTCCTCGCCCTCGCGATTGGTCGAAGGACATTCCTGTCACTCAGCGCCGCAAAGCGCTCGGTCGTGCTCTCTTCGATCTCGCTACCGCGGGTGGACTTTCTGTCATCGAGCGTTTCGAAGTTTCCAAGCCAAAGACTAAAGTCTTCAGCGGCATTCTCAATAAAGTGAATCCTGCCGCCCGTAAGCTTCTCCTCGTTGATGCAAGCTGGTCTGAGCCTGTCCGCAAAGCTAGTCGCAACATCGCCCGGGCAAAGTTCTCGAATTCCACTAACCTCAACGCCCTCGACTTGGTTCGCCACGGTCAGGTTGTGATTACCGAGCAGGCTCTTCTGCAGGTTATCGCTCGTGCCACTAACTAATTAACGTCATGAAGCCCGCCCCCCAAGTCATCGCACGTCCCGTGCTCACAGAGAAGGCCACTGGCCTCGCTGTCCTTGGTAAGTATGTCTTTGAAATCAAGCCCGGTGCAGATCGTGCTCAAGTGAAGACAGCCATCGAAGCCACTTTCAAAGTTTCCGTCGAAAAGGTTAACATCCTTATTCGTAAAGGTAAGGTCCGTCGCAGTC
Source organism: uncultured Opitutia bacterium (assembly GCA_903957465.1). Classification (GTDB taxonomy): domain Bacteria; phylum Verrucomicrobiota; class Verrucomicrobiia; order Opitutales; family UBA953; genus UBA8828. Next base: position 4,729 of record CAJBPJ010000238.1, on the reverse strand, counting down.
GCCTCTCGGGCGGCAGCGTTTATCGCGAGACCGAACAACACCGTGCCATCGTCACCCTGAAGAAGGGCGACGTCATCTCCTTCGCCTGATTGCCACCATGGCTATCATTACTACACGCCCTATCACCCCTGGTCAGCGCTTCCTCGTTCGGAATCGCGGAGAAGGGATTCACACCGGTCGCCCTGAGAAGGCACTCGTCGAGAGTGTCCATCGTGCGAAAGGTCGTAACTGCTACGGACGCATCACGTCGCGTCGTCGCGGCGGAGGCCACAAGCGTCTCTTCCGTAAGATCGACTTCCGTCGTGACCGTATCGACGTCGTCGCAACGGTCTTGCGCCTTGAGTACGATCCTAACCGTACGTCCTACATTGCCCTGCTTCGCTACAGCGATGGCGAGCACGCTTACATTCTTGCGCCAAATGGTCTTAAAGTTGGTGACAGTGTCATCAGCACGAACACCGCTCAGGAGAAATTTGCTCCGGGCATGTCGCTGCCACTTCGCCTGATTGCTCCCGCAACCTTTATTCACTCGATCGAGATGCAGCCTGGTAAGGGCGGTCAGCTCGCTCGCGGTGCCGGTGCTTATGCCCAGCTTCTGGGTCTCGAAGGCGACCGTGCGATCTTGCGCATGCCTTCCGGAGAGCAGCGCTACTTGAATGCTGATTGTCGTGCCACGGTTGGCATCGTCGGCAACATCGAACACCACAACCGTTCGCTCGGTAAGGCTGGTCGTAATCGCTGGAAGGGTCGCCGTCCACGTGTTCGTGGTATGGCGATGAATCCTGTCGATCACCCTAACGGTGGTGGACAAGGCAAGTCCAAGGGCGGCGGTGGTCGTCAGCACCCTGAGTCACCTTGGGGTCAGCTCGCGAAGCATTTCCCTACTCGCGAGAAGTCCAAGATTTCTAACTCCCAAATCATCATCCGCCGTAATGGCCGGAAGACGAAGAAGGCCTAACCTTAACTGATACTCTACGATGTCACGCTCCCGCAAAAAAGGATTCTTCGTTGATCCGTCCTTGATGACTAAAGTCGAGGTCGCCCAGAAGGCTGGTAACCGCAAGCCGATCAAGACCTGGTCGCGCCGTTCGACAGTTACCCCTGTTTTCATTGGCGTTAATCTCGAAGTTCATAACGGCAAAACCTTCATCCCAGTGTACATCACTGAGAATATGGTTGGCCACAAGTTGGGCGAATTCGCACCGACTCGAACCTTCAAGCAACACACCCAACCTTCCAAGAAGGTCGAAGCTTAATGCGCCTTCTTCCCACAGTCCTTGCTGCTAGTCTCTTCACCGTTCTCGGTGCAGGAGAGCTCGCGCTTGGTTCTGCGGGATCTCGAGGACGCGCATCGGTTGCATCAGTCGTGGCCGGACGTGAGTCCGACCTCGTTAAAGTTCAAGGCGGTTATGCGTCAGGTTTGCGTCCAGGTATGGTTTGTGCGGTCACTCGCTCAACCGAACCTGTCGCTCAAGTTATCATCGTTGAAGCTGATACTGAACGCGCCATCGCACTTGTACTTTCTCTCGCACCATCCGCCGAAATTCTTTCGGGCGATCAGGTCGAAGCCCGTGCCAACTCCCGCATCTAACAAGAAAATCGTTATCACATGAACGTTCACGCCACTACCCGTTACGCCCGGATGTCCCCTCAGAAGGTCCGCGACGTTGCGCGCCAAATTCAAGGACTCGGAGCTGAAGAAGCCCTGCAGCTTCTCCGTTTTATTCCACGCAAGTCTGCGCGGATTATTGCAAAGACGTTGGCAAGCGCCATCGCCAATGCCGAGAACAACCACAACTTAAGTTCAGCCACTTTGATTGTCGCTTCCGCGACGGTGAATCAAGGTCCTGTGATTAAACGCTCACGTCCTGCTGCACGTGGTTCCGCTCACCCTATTCACCGCTCGATGAGCCACGTCAAAGTGGTCCTCGCTGCTAACAAGTAATCTCTCACTTTACCCATGGGCCAGAAAGTAAATCCAATCGGTTTCCGTCTCGCAGTTCGTCGCAACTGGGAGTCTCGCTGGTACGCTAACAAGCGCACCTTTGCAGGTCTCTTGCTTGAAGACTATCGGATCCGTGAATTCCTCAAAGAGAAGCTCCGCCAAGCTTCCGTGCCTCGCATCTTTATTGAGCGTGCTGGCTCGAAAGTTCGCGTCCGTATTTGGACCGCGCGCCCAGGTGTTGTCATTGGCCGCAAGGGCGACGAACTCAAAAACCTCCGCGTAGAAATTGCGGAAGTCGCCGGCCGTAAAGAAGCCGACATTACTCTCGAGGTGAATGAAGTTCGCCGTCCTGATCTCGTTGCACAGCTTGTCGCTGAGAACGTCGCTCTACAACTTGAGCGCCGCATCTCCTTCCGTCGTGCCATGAAGAAAGTTATTCAGTCAACCATGGCAGCCGGTGCGGATGGTATCCGTCTCCGTCTCGGTGGCCGTCTTGGCGGCGCTGAAATTGCCCGCGTGGAATCCGCACGTGTTGGCCGCGTTCCCCTTCACACCCTTCGCGAAAACATCGATTACGGTTTCGCAGAAGCACGTACCCTTTATGGCAAGCTCGGCATCAAGTGCTGGATTTGCGCTAAGGACTCCGAATTCTAATCCACATTCATTTCCCCGCCCCTCATGGCTAATCTTCAACCATCCCGCACCGCCTGGCGTAAATTCCGCAAGGGCAAGGTCAAAGGCAATGCGACCTCGTGCAACACTCTCGCCTTTGGCGACTTCGGCATCCAGTCCCTGGATCGCGGTCGTATTCCTGCAAACCAGATCGAAGCGGCTCGCGTCGCCATTTCCCGCGCCCTCAAGCGTAAAGGAAAACTCTGGATGCGCGTCTTCCCTCACCGTCCGGTAACCAAGAAACCAGCAGAAGTACGCATGGGTTCTGGTAAGGGTGGGGTAGAGTACTATGTCGCGGTCATTAAGCCCGGCACGATGATGTTTGAAGTGGCAGGCGTACCGCTCGCTGTCGCTCGTGAGGCTATGCGCCTTGCCGATACTAAACTACAAGTCCGTAGCCGCTTCGTTGCCCGCGAAGAACTCGAAAAGTATTGATGCCTCGGGTATCCCCCCCTCATAAACCGACCCTTTTCCATGTCAAAGTTCACTCCAGGTAAGTCCTCCGCAGCTGACGCATTGCGCCCTCTCGCCAACACCGAGTTGGAGAAGCGCGTCCGCGAAAACAGCGATGAACTCCTACAACTTCGCCTTCGCAAGGCTGCAGGTTCCGTCGAGAACCCTGCCCGCATTCGTAAGCTCCGCCGGGAAATTGCACGCTGCAAGACCCTCCTCACCCAAAAAACCACTAAGGCTTAAGCCCTTTCCCGATGTCCGATTCCGAATCACGCACTCAACGTAAGACGCTGCAAGGCCTCGTCACCTCCCGCTCGGGAGACAAGACGGTCAAGGTCGCTTACCTCTATAAGGTTCCTCACCCTTTGTATGGTAAAGAAGTGAAGCGCCGTACCATTCTTCACGCCCACGACGAAGCCAATGCCTGTAAGGTCGGCGATAAAGTCGAGGTCACCCAAACACGCCCGCTTTCCAAGATGAAGCGCTGGCGCGTCGTTCGTATTATCGAAACTGCCAAGATCGCTCTTGGCCAGGCCGAGTAATTTTCACCCTCAAACACTCTAAAGAGATACTGCCATGATTCAGATGCTTACCCGCCTCGACGTCGCCGATAATACCGGCGCGAAGACGGTGGCCATGATCCGCCGCCTCGGCCAGCTCACCGATACTGCCGCCGTTGGCGACATTATCGTTTGCGCTGTCAAGGATTCCACACCCGACGCGACCGTCAAGAAGGGCTCTGTTTCCCGTGCAGTGATCGTGCGAACCAAGTTCCCTATCCGTCGTGCTGACGGAAGTTACCTTCGTTTCGATTCAAACGCCGTCGTGTTGCTCGATGATAATGGCAACCCTCGCGGAACGCGTATCTTCGGGCCTGTTGCCCGTGAGCTTCGCAGCAAAAACTTCATGAAAATCATTTCCCTCGCTCCCGAGGTTCTCTGAACGCCATGGCCAAGACTGATATCAAGCAAGGCGACGAAGTCGTCGTCATCACCGGAGCCCACAAGGGCAAACGTGCCAAAGTCGTACGTTACGATCGCCCTGACGAGCGCGTGACGCTCGATGGCATCAATATGGTTAAGCGCCACCTTAAGCGCACCGAAGATGGCCAAGGCGGCATCACTGAAAAAGCTGCACCTATTCATCGCTCCAACGTCATGCTTGCGTCTCTCTGGGATGCACGTGTCGCCAAGCGTCCTGCTGCCAAAAAAGCCGCTAAATAAACTAACCCACTCTCCTACACACGCCCATGGGCAAGCCCTACCTTAAACAAGTTTACCTCGAGAAGGTCGTACCCGAGCTTCGTCGCACCCGCGGCTACTCCAACGTCCACCAGGTCCCAACTCTCACCAAGATTTCGATCAACTCCGCGTTCAAGGCTGAGGCCGAGAAAGCGCAAAACGCTGAAGTCGTTAAGGAGATCACCAAGCTCACTGGCCAAAAGCCTGTGATCACGCACGCACGTAAGAGCGTCGCGAGCTTTAAGGTACGCCAAGATATGCCTCTCGGTTGCATTGTCACCCTTCGTGGCGATCGCATGTGGGACTTCCTTGCACGTCTGACAATGATTGCGTTGCCGATGATTCGCGACTTCCGCGGTGTCTCCAATCGCCTCGATGGCGCAGGCAATTATTCACTCGGTATTGCTGACCATACTAT
>CAJBPJ010000237.1 GCA_903957465.1 uncultured Opitutia bacterium | reverse complement strand
TAGCTAAAGACTGCAAGGCATCGGCTAGTGACTCAGCGCTGCCGGCATCTGCGACTACCCCGCACTGATTTTGAAGAATCATGTCAGCGAGCCATCCGGGATAATTGTTAATTACGGGGATGCCGGCAGATATGTAATCGAAGAATTTGTTTGGGGACGTTCCGCGGTAGAAAGCTGGAATATTGTCCAAAACCATTAGCCCACAGCCGAGCGAGGCGGTAATCCTAGCAAGCTCTCGCTTAGGTATGGCCTTATGAAAGATGACATTTTCGAGGCCCTCTTGCTGAGCGCGAGCCACGAGCCGTGATTTTTCGGACCCCTCTCCTACCAATAAAATCTTAATTCGGCTATTTCCCCGACGCTTGAGGATCGCAGCTGCATCAAGAACTGCATCTAGCCCATTTGCCTTGCCGTGTGCGCCCGTAAAACCTGCGACAAAGTCATCTGGGTCTATACCGCGAATAGCAATTTTGGCGCGTAATGACGGCTGAAAGATCCCGAGGTCACACCCGTTTGGAATCAGCGCGATTGGGTGATTTTTGGAGGAACGCCGGGCGATGCCTTCGACGATGCCAGGGGCAAGGCCAACGCACGCTACGGATGATCGATATGCGAGCCCCTCAATAATCCACATGCCAAGGAGCAAGACAGGGTTCTTCATGCCCATAGCTTTAGGTAGCTCAGGCCATAAGTCGCGAACCTCGAACACAAAGGGCTTTCGTCGAAGCCAGCTCGCTGCGATACCCGGCATTGCGGCTGTCAATGGCGTAGACGTTGCAAAGACCAGATCATACTCGTGGCGCAAAGCAATCATCACGCTCTTCCAGCCAAACAGAAGAAATGCCCACAGACGTCGTGCTATGCCATGGCTATTGGAATAATCTAACGGAAGCGCAATAACATCGATACCATCAACGTCGCCGCGATACCAACCAGCCTTTGTATCTAAAGGAATCTCGAGTGGACTCCTGTCAGAACGCCCACAGACCATGGTGACTTTGTGGCCTCTAGCTATAAGTGCCTGCGCGAACTCGTAGGATCGAGTCCCCGACGATCCTGAAGGAGTAGAAAAGTGTTGGTGAAAATATAAAATGCGCATTCGTAGAAGCCTATACTGTGAGTACAGGAATGCGGGTCACGATAACGGCGCGCGACGACCGTACTGAAAATACTCGGCAGTGAGACGGCTCGGCCGATGCATAGTGGCTGGCAGAGAATCCAAGGCCAGTTGCCTCATCTGCCGTATACCATGTCTGCTGACCGCTATGCGTTTCGCATGACACTTGAAGTGATTCCAGCCTTTGCCGGCACTGTCCATGCCAGCGAACGGAGAGGTCGGCATCTCGGTCGCCGATAAAACTATCAGTGATGCGAATTACACCGTCTTGAATAACGACCTCTCGGCGCACCACGAATCCTGCAAATCCTCGATGGGAGACAACAAGCCGGTCGGGCTCGGTGATCTCGACTTCGCAGACCGTCCAAGGTAGCCAAAGAAACCGGCCAACCTTTGTCATTGGATTACCTCCATCAACTAGCGGGACATTATGAAAACAGGAATTTGAGAGATCGGCCCAGGTCTTCAAAGGGTCATTGTAAGAGATTGTCCCCAAGTCTTCCGTCACCGCACCCTTGAAGTCGTATACAGACAAGTGGAGCTGATCGGCGTGAGAAGGACGCGTGCTGAAAACAGTTGGTGCTCGTAAAGCGAGGGTAAGCTGACCGCGTCGCTTAACATATAATCCTCCTCCAGAAAAATTAGCCGGCTGGGCATCGAAGGTTTCAGCGGCACGCCAACCTGGGCATAATGCAGCAACTTGGTCATCCCACGGACCAGCCGGTATTGCATTCGATCCAAATAAAGCAGCGCAGGCAGCAAGTGTAGGCCGGAAGTCGCTGTAAGCACACGTACTCAACTGTAGCACACGTGCGCCATCGTCTGCTCCATAGCGGATTACTGAGCCATCTGGCAGCAACAGTGCGTGCAAGAAATTCGCTGCACGGCGTGCGGCCTCCTTTAGCTCAAGCGGCAACACGGTTCCCCCTGAGCGCATAACGGTCGCAAGCCAGCAAAGGTCATCGAGCAGAACGCGGTGATAATTGCTCGAGTGCTGACTAAACGAACCATCCAGAGTAATCAGCCTATCACAGAGCAATGAAACTGTCTTGAGGCCTTTAGCCTTCCATCGACTTGCTCCGAGTAGCTCGGGCCAAAGCGTCCCGATAGTTACCAGCCCGACCGCTTCGCTAATGCCGTGGTTATTGTTCTGCGATATAGCGTATGCGAAGTGAGCTTCGATGCGCACCCCAGTGACATGTGCCAGGCGCGCAAGACTTTGAATGCGCTCTGGTGTGGTGGCAGGGGCGTCTGCAAAAGCAGAGACTGCAATCGAAGCGGCAAAAATGCGGAAGGATGCCTCTTGGCCGCACTTCCAGTTAACGCCAACGTTTGGAGGATTATGTGACATCCAATCTTCAACCCATGACCAGAATAATTCAGCGTGCTTCGGATCGCGGTCTCGAAGATAAGAACGGACAAGAGGGTAAACCCAACTCCAACGATTGGCCTCCCAAACTCCCTTGATGTCGCCGCGCTTAAAATCGTCGACGTGCGACCAGTGGCAATCAGCTGCCCACTCTGATTTGTTGATCGGACTTATATGCCATAAAGGGGGATTGCCTACGTCTATAGAGCTTCCCGAAAACAGCCGCATTTTTCCAGAGCGCAACTCATGTGCCTCGGAGTCGCTAACCCGATTTTCAGCAGGACGTCGAGCTAGCCCAGTGATATCGACACGAGGTCCAGTGGATGATGCGCCAGCGAAGTCCTTCCACTCACCGACAGGCGTCTTTCGACGCAGCACTCCAAGTTGGCGTTCGAGCGCAAACCAAATCCTCATCGCGACCCACTTGGGGCCGAGGTGACGAAGCAAAGCTGGAAGTTGGCCGATCAAGCGCTTCCCTTAGCTTTTGCTATAATCGATGAACTGCTATCTATCTTGGCGCCTAACCCTTCAATCAAGCGAGCGCCGTGCTTCTGCAAGACAACGACTTCAGGGATATTGCCCGCGTTACGGTCTCCGCCCTTACAGAAAAACGCCTCATGCCCCTGCGCTTTAGCTTCGGCAAGCAACATGTCTAGAGTTGCACAAACTGAACCGTCGCTATCGATTGAAAGAACAGCTCGGTCGACAGCCCGCAGTGCCTTTACTATCCCTAAGCGCGTTGCCTCTGGCATAAAAGCCGCACCTTTTTTGATAGCAGCCTGGGCATCGTTATTAACGATAACCCACAAAGCTTCACCTTGCGCTCGGGAAAGTTCCAAGAGCTCAATATGACCAAGATGAATAGGGTCAAAATAGCCCGAAGTAATTGCGATGCGCATGATGAGTAAAGCTTAGCGATTCCAGATGCCGCGCGTGTCGATTACCTGCTTGCCGGCGAGTTGTGCGACTGGAACGGACTTGAATGCAGCGTGGTCAACGAGCAGTACGATTACATCAGCTTTTGCGAGAGCCTCATCAAGTGTCACGAGATCGGCTTTGCCCTCCAGCGCCTTAGGTAAAGCACGTATATGCGGCTCGACTGCGAGAATCTTGAATCCCTGCTTGGCAAGACGTTCGGCAATCGCAAGCGACGGCGACTCTCTAAGGTCATCAATATTGGCTTTGAACGTAAGCCCTAAGCAAGCGACCACAGGAGCAGGGAACTTCGCAGCCGCCGCGCGAATCTTTTCGATAACCCAAACGGGCTTGCTGTCATTAACTTCACGGGCTGTACGTATCAACCGTGACTCTTTAGGAGCAGCGTCGACGATGAACCAAGG
>CAJBPJ010000236.1 GCA_903957465.1 uncultured Opitutia bacterium | reverse complement strand
CCCCATTGCAAAATCTGCAAAGTCTCTGACGGAAAACACCACGCCTGTATAGACGGTGCAAGCTGGCCAAACACAGATGGGCCAAGAAAGACACCTGCCACCATCATGCCGACAACCGATGGCTGCCCTAGACGCAGTGCGAGCCGTCCAAACACATACGCAGCACAGAGAATGAGACCATACTCTGCGACAAGGTGGAGGATAAGCTGGGGTAAGCTCATGGGAAGAAGGAGATGTAAGCGGGAAGCAGGAAGGGGCAAGAATGATGGCGATGTGGTCACTCGTCATCGCTCACACGCCCGTTACGCGATAGCCCTAGCGGATCATCCTTAATCTTCCTGCTTCCCGCTTGCCCATTCCTGCAGCGTACGCCGCCTCAGTGACCGTGCGCGTCGTGCGAGTCGCCCTTACCTGCACCGAGGAATAACAGTGGTAAAATCATCACGCCCGCGACCGATGTTGCCGTAAGCCAAGTCAGGGTCGTACCCGCAGCCATGAAGTAAGGCAGGAAGGATATAAATGAAGCGATTCCCCAGGTGCCAACGTGACCAACCGTAAGCCAAAGTGCACCGTGTAAACCTGCATCATTCATGCGACGCTGCGTAGCCACCGAAGCATAACCTCCAAAGAAAATAGCTACAAGTATCAGTAAGAAGATTTCGAAAGGAGCCCAGGTTGCCGATGCGTGGTGGTGAGCTTCTTCAACTTTTTTCTTACCCACTTCCGTTGCCTCAGCCTTTAACTTCGCTGTCTCTTCAGCTGATAACGCTTTACCTGCCGCAGCCTTCTTGGCCTTCGCCAGACTCGTGGCATAAGCGGTTTGTGCGGCAACCTCGGCTTCGTGGTGCGCTCCGCTCTCTGGAAGTTTAACCGTCATTAAATAATGCGCTCCCCATGCAAAGGCCGAGAAGACTACGCTAAAGAAAACGAGGTTGGCCAAGTAGCCAAGACGACCGAGTGGCTTAGCGAGATTAAGCGAGAAAATCATAGGAAGATGGTCGAACCGTAGATTCTTAGACCTTTCCTGCAAATCCAAACTTGGAAAGTCACCCTAACGGGACGTGATAAACGTATGTCTTTAACTCTCCCTCAGACCGTCTTGCTCGATTTAGACGGGACTTTGGTCGATAACTTCGTGGCCATTCACCGTTGCGCCAATGACGTGATGAAGATCATGGGGTTGCCGGAACGAAGCTTTGCGGAGGTCAAAAAATCTGTAGGTGGAGCCGCTAAAGCCACAATGACTCGTCTGGTCGGAGAGGCCAATGCCCCGACAGCCATCAGACTCTACCTCGAGCACTTCCCCACCGTGATGTTTGAAGGTTTAGAAGTTTACCCGGGCGCACGCGAACTTCTTCCCGCACTACGAAGCCGAGGTATCAAAGTCGCCGTACTCACGAACAAAGATCATTCGAATTCTCTCAAGCTCCTCGCGCATCTCGGTATGGATAAAGACCTCGATGGTATTTTTGGGACAAACCTCGTCCCCTGGCGTAAACCTGAAGCGGCCTTTACGCATCACGCGCTCTCGCAACTTAAGATGCCTGCAGGTACCGCATGCTTAGTCGGGGACTCGCCCTTTGATATTGAGACCGCACGCAATGCCGGCCTCGCCTCCGCTCATGCCGTTACCACAGGCAGTCATACCGCCGAGGAACTCCTTCCGCATCGCCCAGACACGCTCCACCCTGACCTACCCTCGTTGGCCTATGAACTCTGGGGAATTCAGCTCTGATCTGCCTTAGGTAGGGCCTGCTTAGGTAGGGCCCGCTCGCCTAGGTAGGGCCCGCTTTTGCCTTGGGTAGGGTCCGCTCGCCGAGCGGGCCGAGCGGTTGCCTCTAGGTAGGGTCCGCTCGCCGAGCGGGCCGTGCGGTTGTCTCTAGGTAGGGTCCGCTCGCCGAGCGGACCGAGCGGTCGTCTCGGCGAGACGACCCTACCCGAACCGAGGCAACCCTACCTTTAGGCTTTAGGCTTTGGGCTTTCGGCTTTGCATAAAGGACGTCCCATGGCCGAAACCCCTCGAGAGGAAATTCGCCGGCTTCGCGCCGCTGTGGAGCGTCATGAAGAGCTCTACCGCAAGAAGCATGCGCCCGAGATTTCCGACTACGAATTCGACCAACTTAAGGACCGCTTGCAGGAACTCGAAGTTGCTCACCCTGAACTCGCCGGCCCCGATCTCGGCATCGGTGACGACCGGAGCGAGGGCTTCACGCAAAGCGAACATGCCGAACCGATGCTCTCGCTGGATAACACCTACGACGACGCTGACTTTGCTGCCTTTATCGAACGCCTTGAAGGACGACTCTCCGGACAATCCTTACAATTCGTCGTCGAACCCAAAGTCGACGGCGTCGCTATTTCACTCACTTACGAAAACGGTATCTTCACCCGAGCGGTCACGCGCGGTAATGG
>CAJBPJ010000235.1 GCA_903957465.1 uncultured Opitutia bacterium | reverse complement strand
GCATGTCGACACTGGAGCTCACTATCGGTCTATCACCCGAGCGCTGCTTTCGGCCTCCGCTACGCCTGAGAGTACGCGTTCAGTTATTGCGGCCCTACCGACACTTCAATTGGGCACGAAAATTACCGGTCACAGTGCACAACTAACTTTAAGTGGCTGGGTGCCGAAGGACGCAGAGTTACGTAGCCCTGAAGTCAATGCAGCGGTATCCTCTTTTGCAGCGATGTCCGAAGTTCGGAATTTTCTTTTCGATTACCAACGGGGACAAGTAGACGTCGCGCGCTCGGCAGGTTTTAGTGGTATAATTATGGAGGGTCGAGATATCGGATCGATTATTATGCCTGACGCGGAAGTAAGAATCTTTTTGGAGGCCGACGCCCAAGCACGCACTGCGCGGCGTGCTGCTGAAGGGCAAGCTGATGCGGTGTTGTCGCGCGATCACCAAGACGCTTCACGCAGCGCTGCACCTCTTGTTTGTGCCGAAGGCGCCACGCGTATTGATAACACACGTCTCTCTCTCACTGCAGTTGTTGAAACAGTGGGGCATCTTATCGCTCAAGCCCGTCGCTGATTCATGTTACTGGCTTCGCGTAATTTTGCTTATCACCTCGTTGCGAATGGTGCGTGCCTTATCGCCGAAACATTTGCGACCGTCGAAGCAGAAGGCTGGGAAAGCGTGCCTGAGGGCGCCTGCCTCTTTGCTAGTAACCATCAGAGCATGTTAGACCCACCTCTCATTGGAGGGTTAATCCCTCGTGAGATTGCTTTTGTCGCCCGCAAAAGCCTTTTTGATAACCCTGTATTCGGGGGCGTTATCCGTGCCTGCCGAGCAATCCCACTCGATCGCGGGGAAGCCGATATTTCGGCGATTCGGCGGACACTTGCCGTACTCGCCGAGGGGCGCGCACTCTTAATTTTCCCCGAAGGAACGCGGAGTATGGATGGCCAGCTTCAGTCCACAAAATCTGGTGCGGGTTTGTTGGCAATTAAGTCGGGCGTCCCTGTTGTCCCCGTGCGCATCCGTGGCATTCGCGATGTCTTGCCTCGTGGTTCTCGCTGGCTGCGCGGAGGTGCACGTATCCGGATTCAATTCGGCACAGCTATTACAGCTTCGTCTTTAGATCCAGGTAAAGATCATGATGATCGTTTTGGGGAAGCCTCACGTCGTATCATGGCAGCAATTGCAGCGCTGCCAGATATCTCCGGTCCTGGACTTTAAGTCTTTTAGGTAGAGACGCGCTGCGGCATGACAACGCAGAGGAATGTCTCTTTAATTCCGCGGAGAACGCCTGCGTCGGTATCTGACTTAATTTCAAGATCCACTTCGTCTTCGGTCACAGCCTTGAGCGGCTCGATGAGATAGGTTGGGTTGAACGCAATATTTACGTTCGCACCTTCATATTTTACGGCAATGGGTTCAACGGATTCACCTGCAGCTGAGCGCGCAGTGATTTCGAGTGTCTGTCTTTCTTTGGAGACTGAAATATGAACGGTGTTGTTACGCTCATCGGTCATGAGGGCGGCACGCTGTACACATTCTAAGAATTTCTCGCGCTCGAGCCGGACTTTAAAACCAGTATCCTTCGGGATGACCTGTCGGTAGTTAGGATAATTGCCCTCAACAACACGCGAGATCAGTTGGATTTTGTCGACGAGACCTTCATCGTTTTTAGGTACATCAATCTGGAAGGCTACTTGGCGCTCGTTGTGTGTGAATGCAACCTGGCCTGTTTTTAATAGCCGGCTGAGCTCGTTGATGGTACGTGCTGGCAAAATAAGACCGGCGGCTTCTCCGCTGCCTGTGCGCGCGAGTTCAGACTTCGCTAAACGACGACCATCGGTAGCGATGACGTTTAGTTTTGTCGCCTCGAACTCGAAGAATACACCATTGAGAATATAGCGATTTTCGTCGGTTGATTGCGCGTACTGCACTTTGCGAATAATCGCACCCAGGGCCTCTTGGTCGAGGTTTGCAGTCGGTGCTCCGGTGAATGTTGCGACAGGAGGGAATTGTTCTGCGCCCAATCCTGTAATTTGAAATGTTGAGGATCCTGAACTTATTTTTACACGTTCTTTTCCTGCAAGATCCACCGTTACGTCTGCACTTGGTAATGAGCGGACAATCGTTGCTAAGCGTTTGACGGGCAGAGTGATTTTACCAGGCGTGGAGACAGACGCTTTGATTCGGCAGCAAACAGAAATGTCGATGATGGTTGTGGTTAATGTTACCATTTCACCTTCCGCCTCGATTAAAACGTTCTGCAAGATCGGCATGGTAACGCGAGCGCCGACAATGTTGGTTACGCAAGCGAGGCCGTTGAAGAAGTGATTTCGGTTTACCTTGAACTTCATGATGTCGATAGGTTGGTCGATGTCCTACCCCCTATGCAACCATCCAATGCTTAAACCTACCCACACTGGCTTGGGACTATCTGTATTAACCTATATACATATATATTAATACCCGTACATAGAGTGTTCATTTAGGCGAACAACCCCACAACCCCTTGATATCAAAGGCCCATGTATTGTTAGAGGGCCGTGAACAGAGCGTGTATAACTACAGGGTTGTTCGCAGACCACTAGGTCAACAGCCCATGCGTAGTCTATTCACAATCTAATCAGAGAGATTCGTCGTCTGGAGCAGGGTCCGTTTCAGTCTTTTTCAAGAGGAAGAAATGCCGGAAAATCCCATAACTTATGTAACTCACAAAGATCATTGGCACGAAGAGTTCTTTAAACCGGAAAGCCGCAACCGCCACGGCGATAATTAAGATGAATATACGGGTGCGCGCCCTGGCTGACCAACTAATGACCTTAAAGCTGGGGAACCGGATATTACTTACCATTAACCACGACAAGAAAAGTAAGAGAGGTAACAGAGACCAATAAAGCGCCCCCGAGCGAGCAATCCACTGCGTCGAGGTATCTTCAGGATTCCCCATAAAGTTCGCATGCACGAGAACGATAGAAGCGATGGTACCGGCCGCAGCGGGTGAAGGAAGTCCGACAAAGTCTCCACCCTTAGCCCGCGCCTCGTTTCCTGGCACAAGCGGGTTGGTGAGTACATTGAAGCGCGCTAATCTTACACCAGCACAGAGCAGATAAAGAAAAGCAAAGAGCCATGTGGCCAAGCTTAAGTCCTTATTCTGGTCGGGCTGGATTAATAGGAAGCACGACATCAGAGCGGGCGCTAGACCAAAAGAGATGATGTCTGCGAGCGAATCAAATTCTGCACCGAAGAGAGACGTGCGGCCAGACGCACGTGCTACCCGACCATCAAACAAGTCGCAGATACAACCGAAGACAATGAACCAAACAGCCATTGTGTAGTGCTCTGCGCGGATTGAAGCGGCTGCGCTAGGATCAACAAAGCGTGCTTCAATACACTCCTTCATTGAAAGAAAACCACAGAGCATATTGCCCGCGGTAAAAAGATTTGGCAGGAGATAAATATGCGCAGCTTCTTCGGGCGATGCGTATGTAGTTTTTTCGTGGTCAGTCACGGGGAGGCGGGGTTTCAACAAAAGCCCAGAACGCACTATGTTCTTCAACCGAACTTTCATCGATATCAACAGGGAGGTGTGTCCGGAAAGCGAAGTCAGTGTATGTGTGTCGTTGTAAAATAAAATGCGCGTGTAACGACTCACCGATTGACTCAAAGTAGACCCGGAAATCACCCACGCGCAGACGGTGGTAGGTATGCCCCTCGCGACGCACCTTGCCTAAGTCCGGGCTGCCCAGGGCGAGGAGAGCGGGGGTTAATGCCGAGAAAGCCTCCACAACTGTCATTTGCGAGAGAGTTGGCAGCTTGTTAAGCTCTGCCATGGCCTGATCGCTGAAGGTGACCTGGTACATCTAGCCCCCAATCCAATCCTAACCTACGCAAGGGGCAATCTCGCATTCTAACTTAGCCTTTCGTCGCGCCCATTGCCTTTAACCAATGGCCGGCCGCGCCCTCAACAGCATCTAGAACGCCTTCAAACGCCTCAATTTCATCATAATAAGGATCAGGCAATGCGCGGTCATTCAAGAACAGGCGTAACTTGTTTTGATGCTCTTTGGGGCAATAAGTACGCAGCCACTGCAAATGCGTTTCGTCGGCAGCGAGAATGAGGTCGAAGTGAAGAAAATCATCCGGTACACGAACTTTTCGGGCGCGCAAATGGGCAAGTGTGTACCCTCTTCGAGCCGCAACTTTTTGTGAACGGGCATCGGGCGGATCGCCGACATGGTACGACTCTGTGCCCGCCGAATCAAATTCAGCATCCATGCCTGCTTGCTGCGCGTGGTGACGCAAAACAGCCTCCATCGTCGGCGACCGGCAGATGTTGCCGGTGCAAACCATTAATACGCGGCGCACACCGCGCATCTTTACTTCAGCAGTTTTTCGACAGCTGCAAGGTCGCGCCCACTTTTTGTGAGAAGCGCTCCATCAGGTCCATAAACGATTAAAGCGGGGATCCCCTTAACACCATTTTCGTCAGCATTCTTTTTGCCGGATGGAGCTCTGTATGGAACTGCTGCCCAAGGCATTTTTGTTTCCTTCATATAACTAGACATGGCTTCGGCAGACTTGTCATAACTCACAAAGACCACAGCAAGCTTGTCTTTATGGGCATTTGCAAAGTCGACGAGTTTTGGCGTGAAGACCTTACAAGGAGGGCACCAGTGAGCGGAGTGATAGACAGCAACGTACTTTCCGGCGAGCGTTGCGGTATCGACGGTCTTGCCTTCTGCATCGACAAGGCCTTCCGAAAAACGGGTTTTCCAGTCGAAGTTAGCAGCCGAGGCTGTGGAGCTAGCAAAGATGCCAGCAAGAAGGGCGAAGAGGATGCGCATAGGTTTATTCTTAGTAAGCGAGGCTGAGGTTATGTTCCGTCTAAATTTTCCCACCAAAGCTCGCGTGGTCGTCCATGTCGAGCAGGTCAAACCAACTTGCGACGTCATCACGCGCAGCGCCGGCGGCCGTAGAGGTTTGGATGGTATTCATTTTCAAACGCCGATCGGGAGTCGTCGCGGTTCGCTTCTCATGCCATTGATTAAAGGCATCAAATTCATGCGGCAGGCGTTGCTGTGTCGCATGCTCACGAATCCAGGCCAAGACATCCCCGTCCCCCTTGCCTTTGGCGACTTCCACTCGAAGTGCAGCAGCGTCGATGCCGATAAAATTTAAAAGAGATTGGTCCAGTGAGCAGCCATACTCGTAGTCCCCAACCTTCCCTTTTAGATCAGCGCGGCACTTATCTAGCATCCGCGCCAAGATAACCATGCCGCCAATCCTTACACGTGGGCTGCGGGGTGCATGCTGGGTAAGGTCGTAAGGGTCGTAGCTCATAAGGGTCCGAGTTAGTAGGAATCCCCTGCACATAAGGCAAACACTGAAACACACCACCTATTCATATCTCATTGCACATTATATATTTAAGCCATAATCCGTATCCAATTGCCAAAATGTCACACCTCTCTATTTATAGGGTGCATGTCTTTATTGGGTATTCATCAAGGACTGGGAGTCGCTGCAGTGCTTTTCATCGTCGCTGCGGCCATGGATTGGTTGGGCCACTCCCGAGGCTATGCGCCTTGGTCAACGGCCAGCCGTTGGATTATCCGAGCTAGTTTCGTTTTTCTCACTGCGAATTTAGTCTCATTAGGCTTCGCGGGATTCTCTTCAACTGCAGGAATCCTAACGGTTCTTGCCTGGGGTATCGCAGGCTTGGCGCTTTTCTTGGACCTCACCTTTAACCACCGTTTTCCGGGCTGGGCTATCGGTGCTTTAGTGGGTGTTGGATTACTCGTGGCAAGTTTGCTGCGACCCACGACAGGAAATATGCAGCCATGGATCACGCTGCATGTTGCTGCCGTAGTTTTGGCCTATTGCATGCTCATTGCCCAAGCGCTGAACTCCGCGCTCTATTTATTACAAGATCGTGCATTGAGCGCACGTCGCTTCGGCGGCATTTACTCTTTGCTGCCTGCGTTGGTTCCTCTGGATCGCATCAGCAATCAATTACTTGGGGCTGCGGTATGGATGTTGGGCGTGGCTTTGACGGTAGGCACGGTCGCCTGGCTGCAAGGCGCCGATAAAGTCACCTTAATAAAACTTATTGCCTCGGGCGTTGCGTGGACCGCTAGCGTGAGCGTTCTCATCTTGCGTCGCCAAGGACTACTCAGTGGCACGTCATTTGCGCGCGCATCTTTAATCGCATTCATCCCGGCCTGTGTGGCCTTTATTCTCTCGCTTCCGCGTTCTGCGTCATGAAGCCGCCCTCACCTGCCACGTTGGTAGCACTAAGTGCGACGCATCATACCGCCGGACTAGATGCGCGCGCTGCTTTTGCGGTTCCTGAAGGTGGTGCGGATGTTTTTTATGCGTCCGCACGCGAAGCTGGGCTGGCCGAAGCCGTTTTGCTTTCAACGTGTAATCGATTAGAGGCTTATGTGGTTGGCGACGAGGCTGCAGCCTTACACGTGCGTGCTGCACTGTCGCGCGCGACTGGCACAGTCGCTGGCCTGCTTGATGCACACCTCCGTCCGATTCCTGGACTCTCAGCCGTTGAACATCTCTTCTCCGTGGCAGCGGGTTTAGATTCTCAGATGTTGGGTGAAGCAGAAATTAGCGGCCAAGTGAAAAACGCTTATGCCGATGCATTGGCGCGTGGCATGACTGGTCCCGTGCTCAACCGAATTTTCCAACGTGCATTTCAAGCAGCAGCTTGGGCTCGCACCCATACAGGGATTGGACAAGGCCAAGTGAGCCTCGGGAATGTTGCGGTCGAATTAGCCCAACGCGCATTCGGCTCCCTCGCAGAGGCCCGTGTTTTAGTGGTGGGCACAGGCGACGCGGGTCGTCGCGTCACCCAAGCGCTGATTTCGCGAGGTGCCGCGCAAATCACGATTGCTTCACGGACATTTAATAATGCTGCAGATCTGGCCGCCGAGCTTGGTGGTGCGGCTGTTGAATTAAGCACCGCCATTGCCCAGGCGCACACCCATGATATTGTGGTCGGCTGCGCAACGGTTGAGCGGCCGCTGATTTCAATCGATACACTTCGCGGACATGTTGAAAAGCGCCGCGGTCGCCCCTTCTTGCTGATAGATTTAGGTGTACCACGTAATATCGATCCGCTCGCGCGAAGCCTTGCAGGTGCTTATTTGGCTGACCTTGATGATTTGGCGGCGGTCGCAAATGCGAATCAACAAACACGCCTTCAAGAG
>CAJBPJ010000234.1 GCA_903957465.1 uncultured Opitutia bacterium | reverse complement strand
AGTGTTACCCCAATGAGCTTGTGGGGCCCGAGCAATTTACGCGCAGCAGCAGGCGAGGGGTCATTCTTGCCCAAGTGAACACCATCCGCCGCAGAGGCCAAAGCGACTTCAGGCGAATCATTAATCGTACAAATAGCGCCGTGCGCGTGAGCGACCGCCACGACTTGCGACGCGAGTAGAATCCACGCGTCTAAAGAAAGCCCTTTGGCGCGTAATTGCACCCAGCGCACGCCGCCTTGGCATGCGAGCTCTGCTTGCTCTACGGGAGTGTACGCACTCGCATCGAGCGTGAGAAACTGTACGGCGGGCAAACTTCGCACGTCGTTAAGCCTTCTTCTTCAATCGGGCTGGCTCTTCTCCCAGCCAAGCTCGTTCCAAATCCAAGAAAGTCTTAACGGGGTTTTCGGATTCCCAAACACAACCAATGAAAGCAACACCGTCGAAGCCAATTTCGCGGGCGATAGCAGCTGTTTCCGGGGTGACCCCGCCGAGCGCATACACAGGGCAACCACCTTCCGAGCGCCAGCGCTGGAGAATGACCTCGAACTCACGGTGCGTACGATGTGGCACTTGATTCTTTTTAGATATCGAAGGGAAAACAGGACCTAAAACAGAGTACTGCCGACGCCGTGGGCCTTCCATGAGTTCATCATAGGAATGACTCGATGAGCTCACTGGGCGTTGCTCTGGCCAATTTCGCGGGGCTGATTCTCCGGTCTTCAGGTGAAAACCGCCGAGGCCACGCGAGAGAACAATTTCTGGATACGCATAAAAAACAATGCGCGGCCAGAACATGTCAGGGATGGCATCCAAGAAGTCTGTATGGTCCTTGGCAGACCAAGAAGGTTTACGTAAATGTAAACGGCCAAGGCCGGCAGCAAAAAGCCGGCGGATAATTTTCACTTCGCCAGGAACATCGTGTTCAGGCCTCGTAATCAAAACGAGATTCGGCTCAGCAGGAATCGCTGGGCGCGGTAACAGGAGATCGCGAAGATAACGTAACACAGGTATTTCAGCCACCTTGGGCAGCACGAATGACGAGGATTTGGACGCCGTCTGCAAGCCGAGTCTCAGCCCACTGACTTCGCGGAATAACTTGTCCGTTCACTGCCGCAGCCACGCCGGGTTCATGCGCGAGATCCAGCTCGCTCAGCAACATCGCCAAATTGGCAGAAGCCGTCTCCCGAGGTTGGTCATTCAAGATAATGCGCACATTTTGACGCTGTAATGAACCAATGATAGATGCAAGAAGGGAGGTGACTATTGCCAAATGTGAAGATTTGGGTTTGCTCCGAACTCTAATGCGTCACCTGCTTTTAATCTTTGCCTGCACCCTCGCAGGCGCTGCCGATTTACCCATGAAAGAAACTACACCTACCGCACCCCGTGCCATCCTTCACACGACTGCTGGCGACATAACCGTTGAATTCTGGCCAGACGTTGCACCTAAGACCGTCGCCAACTTTGTGAAGCTTGCCAAAGAAGGCTTCTATAATGGAACCGCTTTCCACCGCATCATTAAGGGATTCATGATTCAAGGCGGTTGCCCAAACACGAAAGCAGGCCAAACGGGAATGCCCGGAACAGGCGGCCCTGGTTATCAAATCAAGGCAGAGTTTAACGACCGCCCCCATGTGCGCGGCGTCCTTTCAATGGCACGCTCACAAAACCCAGACAGCGCAGGCTCACAGTTCTTCATCTGCCACGGCGACGCTAAATTCCTAGACCGTCAGTACACTGCCTTCGGCAAGCTCGTTGCGGGTGATGATGTTCTGGAGTCGATTGCGACGGTTGCTTGCAGCGGTCCTGAACGCTCAACGCCTGCAAAGCGCATTGAAATTACCTCTGTAGAGGTCCTGCCAGCTGGCAAATAAGCCTTCGCCCTTTACACCTACCCGCCCTGACATTATTTAAACGCATCCCCATGAAAAACCTCCGCCCCCTCGCCCTGCTCGCTTTATCGACCGTAGCAGCCCAAGCGTATAACGTTGAGTTTCAGTTCGGTGCTAATCGCCCATCGAGAGGCGATCTCGCCGGATCTTACAAAGGCGACTCCGCCACCGGTCTTGCTTGGTCAACAAATGTCAGCGAGCAGATTAGCCTCGGGACTACTTTCAGCCTGCGCCAACTCGAGCACAGCCTTCCAACCCCCACGCAAAATGACGTCAAGAGCCTGACACTTGATGTTGTCTGGGAGCTCGGCTCCGAGCGTGGTGGCATCAAACCATTCTTCGGCGGAAGCATCGGCAACAGCTGGATTGATACCCCAACCGGAACTGATACCGCCATCACTGGCATACTGAGCGCAGGACTACGCTTCAACCTCTCTGACTCGACTGACTTCGTTCTCGGTGCGCGATATTTCAATATGTGGAATGTCAACTACACGCCCGCCGTGACTGAAGATGTTAAGGGCTGGGAGTCGTTTGCGGCCATCCGCTTGAAGTTCTAAGTTACGAACTTCCTTTCTAAAAAGCCGCCTTCGGGCGGCTTTTTTATTTTCCGACGAGAACGCCCTGTCCTCGCAACCAGGCCGTGAGCAACTCCGGCCACTCACGCGACGCTGGACAGTTCCCGTTGACGCCCCAACCGTGACCACCTGTCGCGTAAATGTGCGTCTCTGCTGTCGAGCCTGCAAGACGCACCGCCGCTGCTAAAGCGACTGAGCCATGCGCAGGAATCGGGTCATTCGCACTATGCACAAAAAAGGCGGGCGCCGGACGACTTCCAGGGACTGGGGTCAATCCATCCGGCCCACTCAAGAGACCTTTGTCACCCTGATCGGCATCCAAGAGATAAGCTGGATAAATCATCGCAGCATAGTTCGGGCGCGACTCTGCGGATGCATTCGGTTGATAGGCTAAGCGCGCGACTAAATTTCCGCCGGCAGAAAAACCCAGCGCGACGATTTTGTCAGGGTTAGCCCGCCACTCTGAGGCACGTTCACGAACAATCCTTACGGCCTCTTGTGCATCCAATAAAGGTACGACCCATGGCCGCTGGGGGTCGCGACGCGGCACGCGGTAACGAACAACCGCAGCCGCACAGCCTAAGGATTGCAGGCGACGGGCGACCCCAAACCCTTCGTGGTCTTCGGCTAAAATGTTATAGCCACCGCCCGGAAAAATTAAGACGAGCGGAGATCCGGGTGCCGTCGCAGGAAAAAATGTAATATCCGGCGTGAAAACGCCTTCTCGTCGTGTGTCCTTAACGGTGCCGTAAGGATTTGCACCCGTTGCCATTCGCAAAGTCTCACCCGGCGGCGCATCTTTCCAAATATCTAAACGGAGAGCTGTTCGGTTTGCGCTCACAAGCAATGGCACCATCAAGCAAAACGCTATAGCCTTACTCATGACGCAGTGCCTCTATCGGATCAAGGCGCGCGGCCCGCACAGCCGGATAGACGCCCGCAAGCAGGCCAATGGTCACCGATGAAGCGAAGCCTCCGAACATAACCCAAGGATTCAAAGCGGCAGT
>CAJBPJ010000233.1 GCA_903957465.1 uncultured Opitutia bacterium | reverse complement strand
GCTCTGGCAACCATCCGACAAAGATCTGGCGTGGGAAGTTCGGCAGCGAGTACCAGCGCGTGTGCAAAGAGTGCATCCCCGAATAAAATGGCAGCGTGCGCACCGTGGGCACGATTCGGTGTCTCAGCTCCGTGTCGCGTATCAGCGCCATCGAGTACGTCGTCATGAACCAGGGTCGCTAAGTGTACGAGTTCGACCACCGCTGCGCCGCGGACGACGTTGTCAGAAGGGCGCGAGCCATTATCAGCCGAGGCAAAGAGCAGAGTTGGCCTCAGAAGCTTGCCAGGGTGGGCGAGGGCTTCGGTTACCAAGCCGTGTAACTCAGGCTCAAAGGCATCGACTTGTTTCTGCAGAAACGCCCGAAGTGCACCCATGTGAGGGGCAAGCTCAGGATAAGAAGGGGCTGCAGGCATGCGTTAGGGTGGAGAGAGTCTATACTTACATCAAGCCTCTGTCGCTCTTGCCTGCACAATGATTGTGAATCGTCAGAAAATTCGACATATATGGGCGCATAGGATGAGGTCTAAATATTGCCTAGGCGTTATAGCTCATGGCCGGGATAGAAAGTCTGACGGGCTGACGGAAACGCATAACTGTGCACTTGAGGCTCTGCGTCCAAGCGTTTACATTTAAATCATGTCTGCGCGTGCTTTTCTCCTTTTGGCGATTTGGTTTTCAGTCATACCGGTGTCTGCGCGCGACAGTCTCTTTGGTCGGAAGGCTAACAAAGGAGATTTTACGCAAACGGATACATCATCAGATTCTTCGTCGACGGCCGAGAAGTCTAACAACTCAGATACACCTAAGTCCGAAGATCCATTTACGGATAAGCCAACTAAAGAAAGGTCAGACTCCCGACCTGAAAAGTCGCATGCGAACGATGTAGGAGTTTTGATTCAGCCTATTCTCATGGACCAAGGGTGGATGGTTAAGGATAAGATGGATTTTCAATTATCCCGTATCGATAAGCCGCTTGCGAAAGAAACCTCTGCGTTTTTCCGTGATGCTTGGTCTGCCTTCCGCGCGCAAAATCAGATAGTCACCGTCGGTGAATCCAAGCGCTTTACGCGGGTGCAAGTTACCACTCATGAACTAAAGGCGAAATTACTTCAGGATCTCGGTGATGCCCGCTGGTTGGTCGATGCAGAGTGGAATAATCCAGGCCCCATGACCTGGTGTCCTGCGGGCAAAAATGCCGACAAAGCTATTTTGGTTTTGGATGAAGGTCAGGGTACTGTCGGCGAGAGCTTAACGCTCACAGTTGCACATTTAGGTCTCGTTCAGGCTCGATTTGATGCCAAGGTGCCCCCTGCTAATGGTCGCCGTATCACCATTCGGCGACATGCCTTTGCAGCGTCGACATCCTTGCAGGATGATGAGGCAACTCGGGAGCTTTTCCAAAAGTCAGTGGCTGCTGGCAACGCTGCTGTCGAAGCCGTCGTTTTAACAAATCGCGACTGCAAGACGTGCGGCGGTATTGGTTATGTCCGGCGCTCCGTCCCTGGTAAAATCCAAGACGTCCGTGACCCTTGCCCAGACAAGTGTGACCGTGGTAGCGTGACCGTCCCGGTCTTGTTGACCTTTAAGCCGTAATTTAGTCTCGGTGTGATTCTGGCGAAGAGGGCACGTCGATCGCCTCGTCTTCGTCAGGGAGATCTTCCTCTTCCGGATTCGGCTTATCACCCCGTGCGACGCGCTTCCGTCGTACAATCCATCGGCCAATAAACACTGCAATGAGGTAGAGGACAAAGAGTACGCCTGAAAGAATGCCGAGGGTGACGGGATCGCCAATCGGGGTGACGATAGCAGAGAGGGCGACAATTCCAAAAAGCATCCCCCGCCATGATTTGAGCAAGGTCATGGGACGTACTAACTCGAGCCACATCAATATAATCAGTACGAGTGGGAACTGAAGGGCGACGCCTGTCAGCAGCGACATCATGACGACAAAGCTGTAATAGTCCGAGGCTTGCCAATCCGTGACCATGCCCATGTTTTGCGCAAAACTGTGCCAGACCACAATCGACATGGGGGTGAGGATCGTGAACGCCATAACGGCTCCGCACACAAAGAGTACAAGTGCGCCAACGCAGAATGGAATTAAGCCGCGCTTCTCGCGAGGCGTTAGGGCGGGCCCAACAAAGCGTGCAACCTCGTACACAATAAATGGCGATGCGATGGCTAGTCCGGCAGCGAAGGCGGAGTACAGTAAGACCGACCAAACGCCCATGAAGGTGAATTCACGGAGCTGGGGAAAGTTTGCCATACTCACATCCATCTCTTTGGCCCACTCCAACGGAAACTGAAGAAATACAGGAATCTCTTTGTAGAAGTAGAGGGCAGCTAAGACCCCGAGCATAAACACGCCAATCACGCGCAAGAGCGAGACCCGTAAGTCGTCGACATGCTCCAAGAAGGTCATTTCAGACTTGGAGCGTTTGCGACGTAAGAAGGTGGAAAGCATGGTTAGTCGTTGAGCAGTGCTTTAATGTCAGCGAGTGAGATGCTTGAGGAAGCTGAATCAGACTCCGTTAAGAGTTTACGAAGCATTTCCGATTTTGTGCGCTGTAATTCCATCACGCGCTCTTCAATGGTGCCTGCAGCAATGAGCTTAATGCTTGTGACCGTACGGGTTTGTCCAATGCGGTGAGCACGGTCAGTTGCCTGGGCTTCAGCGGCAGGATTCCACCATGGGTCGTAGTGTACAACGGTATCGGCCCCGGTGAGGTTTAAACCCGTGCCACCAGCCTTGAGTGACATGAGTAGTACAGGGATGGTTGGGGTGTTATTAAAGGTGTCACAAACCTTCTGACGGTCCCGGGTGGAGCCATCGAGGTAGCCGTAAGGGATATCGCGTTCATCCAGGGCATCACGGATAATTTTGAGTGCCGAGACAAAGGTCGAGAAGAGCAGGATACGATGACCCGCATCTTTGGACTCTTCGAGTAGTTCGAGGAACGCCTGTAACTTGGCTGAATCTGTCTCGGCTAATTTCGGATCGAGGATACGTGGATCCGCGCAGACTTGGCGGAGGCGCAGGAGTTGATTAAACGCTGCCATCCGTACACTCGCTTCACTCGCTCCGCCCATTTCCATCTCAAAGATAGCATTACGGGTTGATTCCTGAATGTGTTTGTAGAGGTCAGCTTGTTTCTCTTCGAGGTCACAGTAGAGGATTTGTTCAATCTTGGGTGGAAGCTCGGGTGCCACGGCAACCTTCGATCGACGTAAAATATACGGCGCGGCCATTGCGAGGAGGCGTTCGTCATGCCATTTACTTTCTTCGAGGCCGCGGTCTTGAGGTTTAGGCAAGTATCCAGGCATCAAGAATCCAAAGATGGAGCGTAAATCTTCTAAGGAGTTTTCGATGGGCGTGCCGGTGAGGATGAAGCGACCCTTGGCGTGGAGTTGCTTAACGGCCTTGGCGCTCTGGGCTCTGGCGTTTTTGATATTTTGCCCCTCGTCGCAAACAGCCACACCCCAGTGAATGAGGGAGAATGCTCCTATATCGCGCGCAAGCGTGCCGTAAGAGGTGATGATGAGGTCATGGCTCTTAATGACTTCAATATTGGTCTCACGGGATTGTCCGTGGTGGGCGAGTACCCGCAACGAAGGGGTGAAGCGTCGAGCTTCACGGCGCCAGTTTTCTACCAACGAAGCTGGGCAAACCACGAGACAGGGACCGTCCTCATGTTTCTCGGTACGTACAGCCTCAAGGAAGGCGAGGGCTTGGACAGTTTTTCCGAGACCCATTTCGTCAGCCAATAGGCCACCGAGTGCGTTATGGTAAAGATGCCAAAGCCAAGCGACACCGACTTGTTGGTAAAGTCGGAGCATCTTGGTTAGCTCTGGCCGTATCGGTGCGGGCTGGAGGCGGGAAAGGTTACGGATTGCCGAAGAGCGTTTCGTCCATGTTTCGGGAGGGGCGAAGGCTGCCTGAATTTCTTCGGCAATGGCATCGGCACTCGCGAGGTCTGCGTAACCGACCTTTAGATTTAATTCTAAATCAACTTTTTCGCGATTTGCATGCTTAGCATCGCCAAGGATGCGACCTTGGGCTCGCTTGATGGAATCAAGAAGCTCTGGTGAAATCAGGCGAGGGCCGTGCGGCGAGTAGAAGAACATGCGTCCGCCTGCGAGTGCTTCTTGAATGGTTCGGGGCGAGGCGCCTTCAGGGTCGATACCAATGGCAAACCGGTAGCCGTCGCTCTCTTCTGTCGCGTCGCACTTTGCACGGGCAAAGTCGACATTGCGTAAGGAGTGGGCGAGATTGTGTGTGAAGTAAGCGTCTTGTTGGTCGCGCAACATCGCCCAGTTGCGGGAGAAGAAGTTGAGTACATTAAGGGTTCCACGTAATCGCCATTCTCGAGAAACCGTATCCAACATAAATCCGCTGCGTTGCAGGACTTCTCGTAAATCTGCGGTTGGGCCGTTGGCTTGTTGAGGGAGGCGTACGCACAGCCATTTAACAGACCCATCAATCCAGGGGCGGCGGTCATCGCCGCGATCTTCTGAGCGCTGCGTCGAACCCTCGTCTTCATCGTCCCCATCATCAATGGCGTTGGCTGCATTCGCATCGTCGAGGAATTCTGAGACGCCTTCCAAGGCATCGCCGTCCCACTTCAGAGGCGTTTCGGGCTGATTTGCCATGCGGAAAATCGTCAGTCCTTTCCCAATGGCGAGGAGTTGACGAAGGTGACGGCGCGTCAGTGGAAGAAGTCCTTGGAGCTTACCCCCGCACAGATTTTCGAGAATAGCCAAGAAGATGGTCGTCTCGGTGTCGATATTCCAAGCCTTGCCACGGTCGAGGTTCTCGGGGGCAACCGGCTTCTCGTCTACGCGGAGTTCGAGTCGGGCAATGATTTGGTCACGCGGTGCAGCGCTGGCGATATTAGGAGGAACGATAAAGCGAACCTCGATTGGTGTTCCGCGTACTTGTGAAAGTGTCAGCGATTTAAGTTTAGGGATATTGGCTTCGGCTACGGGTGCGGCTGCTTTTGCCTCAGGCTCCTTTTTGCTCGTTTTGGTTGCGAGTGCGGGCTGGGCTAGGGGCTTCATGGTGCCAGCCTGGATGGCATTCTGAATGTAAGCAGCGACTGCGTGCACGCAGAGTTTCCGGCGGCGTGCGACATCGCAGGCGCAACCGTTTTTCAAGAAGGTGGTCGATTGAAGATCGATTTCGGTATCACGTGTACCGTTGCCATCATCGACGGTGGCGATGGCTAAGGGGTGCTTCCAGGAGGCACGAGTGACTTTGCCTTTTTGAACTAATTCCTTGGCTGTACGCACAGTCACGCCGCCAGCGAGCTCGATGAGCTCGTCCTCGGTTAACGTGGGTAAGGGTCGACTGGATGCCATATGGCAGGGCGGGGCGGGTGTCTTTGGTGACACCACGCAATTG
>CAJBPJ010000232.1 GCA_903957465.1 uncultured Opitutia bacterium | reverse complement strand
TCAGTTAGAATCCGTCCGTAAGCCCTACTCACTACTCTACACCTATTCCCTGATTATCGCAATTGTCTGCGGTACCGCCGGCCTACCGCACATCCTTGTACGCTTTTACACCAATCCTGACGGCATTGCGGCGAAGCGTACGACAATGTGGGTGATGATTTTGATTGGTGTGTTTTATGTCTTCCCGCCGATTTACGGTCTGCTTGGTCGATCCCTTATTCCACACCTTTATGATGCGGTCGGCGCTAAAGGTACGGACAAAGTCGTTTTAGAACTCCCCACGCTCCTCGCTGGCAAAGACCACGCACTGCTCGGATCGATTCTCAGCGGCATTACCTGTGCAGGTGCGTTTGCTGCGTTCATGTCCACCTTCTCAGGTTTACTGGTTTCCATGACAGGCGCCCTCGCTCACGACATCTACGGGCGCATCCTTCGTCCATCTTCTACACCTGAACAACGTCTCTACGCATTTAAATGGTGCGCAGTTTTAATCGGAGCCGCTTCGATTGGGTTAGGCATGCAAGTGGAAGCACTGGAAATTAACTTCATGGTTGGTCAGGCCTTCGCCATCGCTGCGGCGAGTTACTTCCCGCTACTCTTTATGTCAGTCTGGTGGCGCGGAATGACCATGCCAGGCGCGGCCGCCGGCATGCTCGGTGGCGGTGTCGCTGCTCTGGGCGCGATTACGCTCACATCGATTTCCGATGTAGCTGCCGCGGGTGCGAAAAAAATAACCGATGCCACTGCCCTAACAGCTTACTGGGCAGACAATCCCATCGGCGCATATTTGCGCGGTACGTGGATTGATCACCCGCTGGCACGTATTCTCTGCGAACAGCCTGCCATCTGGGCTGTACCTCTGTCGATCGGCCTCATGATCGTCGTCTCTAAAGCCACCGCAGTTAAGATTCCGGGCGATATCCGCATGAAGATGCTGGTACTCCATGCACCTGAGTCACTCGGACTTAAGCAGGAGTATATCAAAGAGCACGAGGGGCACTGAGTTGGCGAAGGCAAAGAGACTAAGGACTAAAGACTAAAGCCGGGCATGTGGCTGCATCTCACTTTGGCTTATAGCCACCCGAAACCTCCGAATTCGATTAGCAGACTTTAGTCTTTTGTCCTTAGTCTTTAGTCTGACTACACACGTTTAGCCTTTAGGCTTAAGCACTTTAGGCTTTAGGCTTCGATGTCCGATGCACCCACTTGTGCTACTCACTCGAGGTAGTCCCCTCGCCCGCCGTCAGGCTGACCTGACAGCTGCGCACTTGACTGCCAGCCTTGGACGGACTGTTGAAATTCGCATCATCGTCACTACGGGCGATCAGCAGGCTAACTGGTCACTCGAGAAACAAGGTGGCAAAGGTCTCTTCACCGCTGAACTTGAAGAAGCCCTTCGTCGCGGCGAAGGCGACATCGCCATCCATAGCGCCAAAGACTTACCCACCGCGATGCCTGAGGGGTTAAGCTTGGCAGGCTTTCTTCCGCGTGAAGATCCACGCGACACATTGGTCCGCCGTGCAGAAATTTCCGCGCCGCGCAAAATCGCAACCGGTAGCCCGCGACGTCGCGCTCAAGGCGCTAAACTTTTCAAAGATGTGGAATGGTCGGAGCTGCGTGGCAATGTTGACACCCGGCTGCGCAAAGTTGCCGAAGGACAAGCTGATGCTACCTTTCTTGCGCAAGCAGGACTGAATCGACTTAGCATTCACGCATGGGAAGGTCTCGTCTTTGAACCTATCTCGCTCAGTCAGATGGTGCCAGCCGCAGGTCAAGGTGCTATCGCTCTGCAAACACGGACGGCTGATGCTAGCCAGTACGCCTCCGCGCTGGACGCAAGTACTGCTCGTGCCGTCGGCATTGAACGCCTCTTCCTTGCGCGCTTAGGCGAGGGTTGCCACACCGCCTTCGCTTGCCATGTATCGGGCGAAACTGTCGCTATTTATCGCGACGACTTCGGCCGACATGATTTCCCCATGTTAGCCAAAAACGTCAACGAAGCCGAATCGGCCGTGACCAACATTCTCTCAAAGATTAAGTCTTAAAATGTCATCTGCTAAACTCAAAGGCCGTCGCATCGTTCTCACACGTCCAGAGGGCTCAGCCACAACTTGGCGAAAAGTTCTCGAAAACACCGGTGCTGAAGTCACCGAGTTGCCACTCATCGCCATTCGCTTTGAGCCCGATCAAGTGATTCTTTCTGAAATTCTCGAAGGTATCGGCGCCTATGATTGGATTGTTTTCACAAGCGCCAATGGTGTACGGGGTTTCTTTAATCGGTTTTTTGAGCGCTTCACCGATATTCGCTCCATTGGCGGATCCCGGCTTGCCTGCGTGGGTCCTGCGACGGAAGCAGCCTTACGAAACTACCACCTTGATGCCGACCTCACCCCGAAAGATGCGGATGCCGTCGCTTTAGCCCGCAAGCTCATGACGGATCACGACGTCGAAAATCAAAAGGTACTCATTGTCGCAGGAAATTTAGCATCGGATGAACTTTCACGCCTGCTCATTGAACAAGGCTCCGCCATCGTCGATACCTTGCGCGTTTATGAGACAGGCGCCAACTCGGTTGCAGATACAGCCCCTGCTGCTGACTTCCGTAAACACGGTGCCGATGTCTTGGTTTTTGCGAGCCCATCCGCCGTCGAATCCTTCCTGCATCAATCCGCCTCCCTACGTATCGACCCAGGTGCCCCACAGCCCAAGACTGTCGCTGTAGGCTCAACCACTGCTGATACCATGCGCCGTGCGGGTATACCTGTTGGCGCTATCGCTGCCACTCCCACTGCCGAAGGTATTCGCGATGCTGCCATTGCCGCCTTAGGCTCAGCTAAATGATTGGCCCTATCACCATCAAGGTTTGCGGGATAACGCGGGCAGCGGATGCCTCGATGGCAATACACCTTGGCGCAGACTGGATTGGCGTGAATGTGTGGCCGAAGTCACCACGCTATGTTCCGGCCGAAAGTCGTTTAGCACTTTTACGTGAAATCCCCACCAAGAGCCGCGTTGCGATTGC
>CAJBPJ010000231.1 GCA_903957465.1 uncultured Opitutia bacterium | reverse complement strand
GGTATCCTGGCGCTGAGCCTGGCGGTGGTTCGTATATTGCACAGCGCATGTTGGCGTCGAAATCCGAGAAGGACTCCCTCGGCGGTACGCTCTTCTTCAATCTTGCGCACTATGTCTTCCGCCCATGGCCCTGGATTATCACGGCGCTTTGCTCGATCATCATCTTCCCTGATCTTGCCTCGATTCAAGCGGCGTTCCCGGAAGCTGACCCTGGTCGCATTGGTCACGATTCCGCCTTCCCGGCGATGCTCAAGTTCCTGCCTGTCGGCTTTGTTGGCCTGATGGTTGGCGGTCTGATCGCGGCAAATTCCTCAACGATTCTCACGCACTTAAACTGGGGTTCCTCTTACTTGGTTCACGACTTCTACCGTCGATTTATCAAGAAGACTGCGACCGAATCACATTACATCAATGTCGGTCGCCTCTGCACGCTCGGCCTATACATCGTCGCAGCTGGCTTGAGCTACTTCATGGAATCTGCTCAGCAGGCCTTCCAGGTTTTACTATCTGTAGGCGCAGGTACGGGTCTAATCTATGTCGCGCGCTGGTTCTGGTGGCGCGTTTCCGCATGGAGCGAAGTGGTAGCAATGGTGATGTCGCTGGTAACTGCTGTCGTTGTTAAGCCGGCACTCGTTTACGCAAATGCCCATTTTGCAGCCGGTTTCTCTACTGATTTTGCTACCGTCACTATTACACAGGTCGCGATAACGACATTCTCTTGGATACTCGCATCGTACCTTTGCCCGAACACTGATAAAGCGAAGCTCATCAGCTTCGTTCGCAAGGTTAAGCCTGCCGGTCCTGGCTGGACGGCCATTCGTGCTGAGGCAGGCGTATCGGACACTGAGGTCTCTGAATCCAATCATACAGTGCTCGCGTTTGTGGGCTGGGTATCCGGCGTAGCCGTCATCTGGTCGGCGCTCTTCGCGATCGGCAACTTCCTCTATGCCGCAGGCGATCCTTCGCGTCTGACGATGGCCTGGGTGCTGACGGCCGTATTTGTTGTCAGCGGACTCCTTCTGCTGAATGTTATTCAGCGTCTATGGGCTAAGCCTGTAGAGGCCTAAATCATTCACTAAGTCATCAAAAGGGCCCTAGCAATAGGGCCCTTTTTTATGCCAAAACTACTTTCCTTGATAACCACCGCTTGCTTCGGACGGACCTTCTCTCACCATAAACCTTTCCTATGGCTCACGACGACGAAGACGAGGAAACCGAAAAGAAAACCCCCGACAAACAAGCCGGCGGTATGCCTTCTGCGCTTATCCAACGTAAGTTCCTCGAACAGCGTAAGATTTTTCTTTGGGGTGCGGTCGATGACAGCACTGCCCGTGATATCACCGAGCGCTTGCTCTACCTCGAAGGTACTGCGCCTGGTGAAGAGATTACTTTTTATATCAATACACCTGGCGGCTCGATCACTGCCGGCATGGCCGTCTACGACACGATTCGCCTGATTACGTCGCCCGTGAAGGTTGTGGTTACGGGTATGGCCGCTTCGATGGGCTCAATCCTTCTTCAGGCGCCGAAGCAGAAGAATAGTCGGCTACTTTTCCCGCACGCGCAGGTCATGATTCATCAACCGTTAATCATGGGACGTATCGTCGCCCCTGCGGTCGATATCCATATTCAAGCACAAGAGATGGAGCGCATGCGCCGTGAGCTTAATGCCATCCTTGCCGCCGCTTCGAATCAGCCTTTGACCAAAGTTGAAAAAGACACTGACCGTGATTTTTATATGACGGCACAAGAAGCAGTGGATTACGGTTTGGCTGACGCGATTATTAAGAAAATCTAATCCTAGATGGGCGTCGCAGACCGGACTTACATGCGAGGCGAATCTTCCTCGTCTAAGATTCCTGTTTTGCACATAGTCCTTGGTGTTCTCGTTGCCGTTTTTGTTTTAGGGCTGATTGAGGAATCAGCGCACGCACGGTTTCTTGAATGGATGCCACTGACCGAGGGCGATTTTGCTCCGTGGACGTGGCTGACGTATGCATTGGTCCATGCGCACGTTCTGCACCTTGTCTTTAATGGCTGGTCACTGTGGTGGGTTGGCTCGCAGGTCGAAGGCGAACAAGGCGGCCTAGCCCTTTTACGCGTCTTAATTTTGGGCGTGCTGGCGGGTGCGCTTGTCTGGTGGCTGAGCGGACTGGGCGGGCAGGGTGGCAGTCAGATTATCGGCATCTCTGCAGCTGTCATGGCGGTGATGGTTTATGGCTTAGCAGATCGCAAAGACGAAATGGTCACCATTCTGATCTTCTTTATTATTCCTGTGCCCATGCGCATACGTTGGGTATTGCGGACGCTCTGGATTGTCACGGTATGCGGCTGGATTTTTGCAGAATTACCGTCGCGGCATACGTGGAGTTTTTGGCAAAGTGCTTGGGACACGGACGTTGCTCACTCTGCACACCTCGGAGGGCTGGTTGTGGGTGCCGTGCTGGCCAGGCTTGCTGGCCGAAAGAGCGGGCCCTCGTTTTTTGTGCAGACAAATAACGCGGTCGAAGACGCTCCTTACCTAAAGACAACTCAGCCAGCACTTACTTCAGCCGACGCCCGCATCGAAATGGACCATTTATTGGATAAAATATCTACCGAAGGTTTCGGCTCGCTGACTCCCACTGAGCGGCAAAGACTTGAACAGCTCAGCAACCGACTGCGCTAACCCCTTTATGCGATACGTGAACCTCCTCATTCTTTCGCTGTGTTGCACCGTCCTGCAAGGGCAAGACGCACTCTTTACCACCGATCAAACGATGGCGATGGAGACGGGGGCTACCGCTGCTCTCATGGAGCGACTACACATTAGCAAGAAACCTTTAAGCTCCATCGACATGGACGCTTTGATTGTAAGCTACTGCGAAGCGCTGGATCCGGCCAAAATTTATTTCACCCAAGCCGAAGTTGATGGCTACCGTCAGCGTTATGCGAACTCGCTTGATATGTATATTCAGCGCGGAAACCTTACGCCTGCCTTCGAGATCTTTGCTGCCTTTTCGCGTCACGCTAAAGAGCGCACGGCTTTTGCCGTTGCGGCGCTTAAAGATGCCAAGCTCGACTTGAATGCCCCGGGCACCTTCCCTGTTGATCGCCGCAAGCTCCCTTGGCCTGCCGACGCTGCTGCCGTAGATAATCTCTGGCAGCGCCGTATTCGGCTAGATTTACTCGGAGAACTTTTCGGCGAAGATCGGACTTCAGCTTCATCAGACACCTCGGCGGCCGCACGTTCTAAAAATCGGGATACGGTTCCTGAGGTTACCGCAGAACGCCTCGCCGAAGCTCGGGCACGGCTCACAAAGCGTTACAGTAAAATTGCCGGCTACTTGAAGCTCGAGGCTTATGAAGTCGAAGAAGTGTTTCTCAATTCACTCACACGCCAGTACGACCCACATTCCACATTCTTCACCAAACAATCTTTAGAAGAGTTTGAAATCCAGATGCGCAATTCCCTGTGTGGCATCGGAGCGACCCTTCAAGACGACGAAGGATACTGTACGATTAAGGAGATTATGCCGGGCGGTCCATTGGCCTTGGATGGTCGGGCGAAAACCGATGACCGTATTATTGCCGTTGGCCAAAACGCTAAGGATGAGCCTGAGGACATTGTCGGCATGCGTTTGAATAAAGCCATCTCGCGCATCCGCGGCAAACAAGGCACCGAGATTCGCTTAATTCTCGAACCACATAATGGCGGGCCACGCAAAGATATCGTACTGAAGCGTGATCAAATCAAACTCGTTGGCCAGCTCGCCTCGGCTCGATGCTTTGAAGTCCCTTTCGCTGGTGGCACGATTCCAGTAGGCGTCATCGATTTGCCAGCCTTCTATGGTTTGGATGAAAAAGGGCAGGGCTCGAGTCCTACCAAAGACATCGAAGAGCTTATTGCTAAGCTGCGCGTATTAAAAATGCGCGCGCTGATTATTGATTTACGGCGTAACGGTGGCGGACTGTTAAATGAGGCGATTGGTATCAGCGGCCTGTTTATTCCTCAAGGTCCTGTTGTCCAGATTCGCGACAGTGCTGGCCAGAGCATGTGCTATAACGATGAGGATCCTAAGGTTGCTTGGGATGGGCCGCTTATTTTGCTGACGTCGAAGTTATCAGCTTCAGCTTCGGAAATCTTTGCGGGGGCTATGCG
>CAJBPJ010000230.1 GCA_903957465.1 uncultured Opitutia bacterium | reverse complement strand
TTGGCTGTATCCTTCGAGCGCACACAACGATGAGTTCTGATGATCGTAAAATACGCCTGCGGCGATTAATCAAAGTTGCGGCCATTGGCGTCGCCCTTCTCGGACTAACGGGCGCTCTCTTAATAGCAGGCGGGGCTCAAGCAAAGGCGTGGCCACTGATTGCAGGAGACGTAGTCTTGACGCTGCTTGTTCTGGCAATCGCTTGGCGCAGCCTGCGCTAAGGAATTAAAAGCGCGTCATTTTGCTTAGTTCGCGTCGGCGTCGACGTATTTCTGCGCACCCCGCAGACGCCAAGCGATCACACGAGAAAGCTTCGACCGTCAGGGAAGCCACGGCCGTCGCATACCCCATGCCCTCGCGGAGGGCTGCGAAGCTTGTTTCGCCGCGTGCAGCAAGATACCCAAGCAACGAGCCCGCAAAAGTATCACCGGCACCTGTTGGATCTCTCAGCTCTGTAACAGGATAGGCAGGCAAAGCAAAGAGGCCGTCTTCATGAAAAAGAACCGCACCGTGTTCGCCTTTTTTGACAATGACTGTTCGGCAGCCAGAAGCGCGCAATGCACGGCCTGCAGCCACCGCATTGCTTTCACCCGTCAACTTGGTGGCCTCGGTGTCATTGACGACCGTTAGGCTAGACCGGTGCAACACCTGCATGAGAGCGTCTCTTTGCGTCTCAATCCAAATGTCGATGGTATCAGCGACCACGAATGGGTTTTCAGTTAACTGATCAAGCACGTGCAATTGCAGGTCTGGCCGGATATTC
The DNA here is from genome assembly GCA_903957465.1 of uncultured Opitutia bacterium. GTDB lineage: Bacteria > Verrucomicrobiota > Verrucomicrobiia > Opitutales > UBA953 > UBA8828. Next base: position 5,314 of record CAJBPJ010000230.1, on the reverse strand, counting down.
CCAAGCAAGGCAAACCGCGCAGCTTGGTGGCTGGTGGGTAATCGCGGATGGAAGCGCTCGAAAACATTGAGCTCAAGCTCGAGCGTCTCGCGGCGATTATAATTCTCGTGGTAACGACCTCTCCAGAAAAAGGTCCGGCCCGTTTCATCGGTTTGCAACGCAGAGAGGTCTATATCTCGTCTTTCAAACTTTTTACGGTCTCGGGCAGCAAAATCATGTCCCACGACGCCTACCATCTGCACGGGCGCAAAATAACTAGCCGCTAAGGAAGCATAAGAGGCGCTGCCGCCTAAGATTCTCTCACCCTTAGCATGCGGAGTCTCAATCGAATCATACGCCACCGAGCCGACGACCAAAACGGGCGCGGGCGAAGGGGAACGAGGCAGGCGAATGCGGGCGGGCATAGAGTGCACCTTAGAGCCTGACTGACCTTGGGTGCAAGCGTCGCTCAGGGTTGCCCTCGGCGAAGATGCCCGCCAAGGTTCTCCTATGTCCCGTGACATTGGCCAAATCGATCAACTTGTCCGCCGCTTAAGGTGGGATGAGCTTGATCCTGTTTGGCTGCGTCAACTTATCGAGCGCGCACGCGAGGAAGACCTCAATGGTGGCGGACTCGCACAGGCTCCGAAACCAAAAGGTGATGCAACGGCTGCCTTTATAAGTCCAAAGAAACTCGGTCGGGCTAAACTCATCGCCCGCACGCCCACCGTCGTCGCAGGCTTAGGACTTATCGCACCGATCTTTGCCGCATACGGCGGACACTGTAGCGCAAAACTCCATGCCCAAGACAAAGATTACGTCCAAGCTGGCTCAATCATCGCCGAGGTTGAAGGACCGGCGGTAGAGCTTTTAACCGCGGAACGAACGCTCCTTAATTTTTTACAACACCTCTGCGGAGTGGCAACGTGGACCCGCAAGCATGTGATTGCTCTGGGCGAAGGCCCGTCTCGACTACTCGACACGCGTAAAACAACGCCAGGATTTCGCGTTTTAGAAAAATATGCTGTCGGCGTTGGTGGTGGCTGGAACCATCGGATAGGCCTTTTCGATCGCGTCATGCTAAAGGACAATCACTTGGCGGCTGAAGAATCAGGGTCAGGAAAGTCACTCGGTGACTTGGTCCGCAAGGCACGAACGGGCCGGCCAGATCTACTCGTCGAAGTAGAAGTTGATAATGCCGCGCAAATTCAACCTGTACTTGAAGCGGGCGCTGACATTGTGCTTCTCGATAATTTTAGCTTAGCTGACCTTCAGGTAAACGTGCCTGAGGTGAAAAAATTGGCTTGGTGCGAAGTGAGCGGTGGCGTTTCGATACAACATTTACCTGAAATCGGGCGCATAGCTCCTGATTTCATCTCGTGCGGAATACTCACACATGGAGCAGGCTGGGCTGATATTGGCCTAGACTGGAACTAATATGTCGGCACTCGATAGTAGCATCCTCCGCGCATTCTTGGACGCTAAAGGGAAAGCTATAAGTGGCGACCGCTTAGCAAAAGAGTTTGGCATCTCGCGTGTTGCCATCTGGGCAAGGCTCGCGCGGTTACGAAAAGAAGGCTTTCGCTTCACGGCATCCCCGCGCAAAGGCTATGCGCTCACCGCAACGCCAAAGGCACTTCACCCCGATTTGCTCGATGCACAATTACGCTTACAACGCGTTCGTTTGCCCTGCACCGTGATTAGCCAAATCGATAGCACGAACTCCGAGGCCGAGCGGTTACTCGCAAGCGGACAAGAGGCGCCCTTCGCTATTGTCGCCCTGCGACAAACAGCTGGCCGCGGCCGACTCGGACGGCGCTGGCACAGTGAACAATCTGGTAACCTCTACCTCTCGATAGCATTTCGACCTTTTATTGAGACAAGCAGGCTGAGCCCATTTACCCTCTGGATGGGATTGGCATTGTGCGAACACATAGATCAAAAGCTCGGGATCAAGCTTGGCCTGAAATGGCCCAATGACCTACTGAACCCCCAAGGTGCTAAAGTTGCTGGCATGCTCACGGAGGCGCGGGTCGACGCAGATCGCGTTCGCGATTTAGTCTTTGGTATCGGATTAAACATCGAGTCATCGCCTGCTGAACTTCAGGGCGCTGCATGCTCGTTGCGCTCTCTCAGCCGCAAGCCTATCGACGCGAATGAAGTCGCTGCAGGCGTTCTCGGCGCACTGGAAACTGCCTGGGAAGCCTTTGAGGACGACTCGTTCCGTAAGAAATTCCTTAAGTTATTCACGCACTACGACTGCTTAGCAGGGCAGAAAGTAAAAGTGACGTTGCGCGGAAAGCCGCTACACGGCGTCGCCGAAGGTATCGATGAAACGGGCGCACTATTGCTGCGCCTCTCGACCGGCCGACGTACGGCGGTTGCTTCTGGGGAAGTAACTTTGCGAACGAGTAAAGTTACGCGTTAGCCAAAGAACTTCCACTTGCCCTTGCGCGAAGGTGCAGCGGCATCACCACCAGCCTTAACGTAGGCTTCCAAGGCTTCACGCTGTTCGGAAGTTAACTTTGCAGGGACATGTACATCGACGCGGACGTGTAAATCTCCGCGACTCTGGGAGCGCAAATTAGGCATGCCTTCGCCTTTGAGGCGGAAAACCGTGCCCGCTGCTGTGCCTGCGGGAATTTTCAGAGACGCTTTCCCTTTTAAGGTCGGGACTTCAATTTGGCCGCCGAGCGCCAGCGTTGGAAACGCTACGGGCGCCGAACAAGCCAGGTCATCGCCATCGCGCTCAAAGCGCTCATGGTCACGCACGCGAATAATTAAATAGAGGTCGCCCGCGCTTGCACCACGTACACCTGCGGATCCATTGCCACTCGAGCGAAGACGCGTTCCATTGTCTACACCGGGAGGAATGCGTACCGGTACGGAGTGCTCCTCGACGACGCGTCCTTCTCCTGAACACGACTTACAGGGCTTCTCAATGCGGACGCCTGCGCCACCACAATGTGGGCAGGTTTGGCTGACTTGGAAAAATGCTTGGGCGCGCACAACTTTGCCGCGGCCACCACACGTGCCGCACTTTGTTGTCTTCGAGCCTTTTTCAGCCCCGCTACCTGAACATGTTTTACAAGCTGCGTGACGTCGGTAACGGACAGTTCGCTCAACGCCCGTAGCCGCCTCTTCGAGTGTGACCTCGAGCTCCATGCTAAGATCTTCGCCCGTAGTTTCTTCGGGACCGTCGCCGCCAAACCCGCCGCCAAAGCCACCTCCGCCTTGGAACATCTGTCGGAAAATATCCATCGGGTCGGCACCGCCTTGGAATCCTCCACCGCCCCGGGGCCCTGTTTGTTGCTCGAAAGCCGCGGACCCATGTTGGTCGTAAAGCTTACGTTTATCAGGATCCGAAAGCACTTCGTAGGCTTGCGAAACCTTCTTAAACATTTCCTCGGCTTTTTTATCACCCGGATTGCGATCGGGGTGATACTTCATCGCCATTTTTCGATAAGATTTTTTGAGCTCCTCGGCAGAAGCACCGCGAGCCGCACCCACTAAATCGTAATAGTCTTCGGCCATGGCTTAAGCAGCGGGTCCTTTGGAGACAACGACTCCAGCGGGGCGGAGTAAGCGATCGTTCAACATCCAGCCTGAACGCAGCACGCGCACAACATTGCCTTCGGCGATCACATCGGACGTCTCTTGTGAGAGCGCCTCGTGGCGTGAAGGGTCAAATACCAATCCGGCAGCTTCCACTTCAATCAAGCCATGGCTGCTCAGGGCGCTGCGCAGCTGCTGTACAGCCATCGCAAAGCCCGTCGCCACTGCGGCAGCCGAAGCCTGCGTTGAAGCCGACTCTAAGCCAATCCGCAATGAATCAAGGGCAGGGAGGATGTCTTCGATAACGGGGGACGCCGCAAACTTGCGAAGGTCCACAAGATCGCGCTGATGGCGGCGGGCCTGGTTCTGCTGGTCGGCTTGGGCGCGCAAGACAGCGTCGCGAAGACGGGCAACTTCAGCCTCGAGCTCGACGACGCGAGGATCGATGACAGGCGTTGCCTCGGGAATAGGTTCTTGGGGTGCGTCCATGAGTTATTTGATGCGTTCGATTTGTCGTCTTGCTTGTTCTAAAAGTGTTTCTGGATCTGTGGCAGCAGCCCGCGTAAGGGCAATCCCTGCGAGGGGACGTAAAACGCTGTCACTTAAGTTTTCCGCGGTAACGTCTTTTGCCTCGAAGCTTAATTCACGGTCGTCTTTCAACATCACTGTGCCTGCCCGGTTGCCGTTGTCTTGAAGTAAAGTCACCCCACCAACCCGAATCAGCAATCGGCGAATCACAAAGCCTTCGCCGGGCGCCTCTTTGCTACCTGCGCTTTTGGGAGCGCTCTTGTTTTTCTTCGCAGATTGACTGAATGCCTTCGCCAGAGCCGATGCGTTGTTGTCGCGGAAAATATCGTTTTTCCCAATCAGGTTAATGCGATCAAGCTCAAGGGTGACTTCGTCGATGACACGACGGCCATCACCTAAGAAAGTTCCTGCGTCGACATCGACTACCAGGCGGCGGATGTGCACGAATTCTCGATCGAAAAACTCTGGGGGATTTAAGATGGAGGCGTCGGCTAAATCGATGCGTCCGATGAATAAATTGCTGTCGTTATTTTCACAAACAAACCCCGACTTAGCTTTTTCAAGAAGTGCCGAGTGGATGACAGACGGGATAGATCTTCCTGCGAGCCAAACGCCCAAGACGGTCAGCGCCAATAAACTGACCGTGCCGATGACAATCCACTTAAGGAGTCGGACAAGGCTGAGGCCTGGGCGTGTAATAGACAGGGACATGGCGGCCATAAACCTTAGCAGTAGGCACGCCAATCTTCGGGGTCAACGCCAAGCCCGAAAAACGCCCTAAACTTAGCCTGAAGATACAAAAAAGGCCCGTCGCTTTAGCGGACGAGCCCTTCTGTCACACAGAGAGTGACTCGCTTACTGGGGTAAATCCGAAGGCGTACCGCAGAAGACTTCTTCATTTAACTCGAAGACGGGCGTCTTTGCGGGGTCTTGGCCGGAGATAATATCCGCAATTGAGGAATTGTCATCGCTACGAATAACCCGGACTAACAGGGCTTTGTCAGCCTTGGTTAACTGAAGGAAAGTGCCTGCGTCGGGTTTCTCTTTGCGGATAAAAGCAATCAAGCCTTGCTCGAGGCGCACAGCAAGAATGCGGGCTTTGGTTTCGTCGTTCGGAGCACCTGTGGCAGGCTTAGCAACAGCAACACCGGCATCTGCTGGTACTTCCGCTGACTTCGCTTGCCAGCTATACTTACGTCCCGAAACAGGTGCAACTGGGGCAGCGGTCGCTTCCGTGGCTTCCGCAGGTGCG
>CAJBPJ010000229.1 GCA_903957465.1 uncultured Opitutia bacterium | reverse complement strand
GGTATCGACTAGGATCCACTCAGTATTTCCGCGCACAGTATAATAAAGTCAGGTTAGACCACATCGATAATCGACAGACGGTTCGTCTGGATTCCGATTAACTTGCAGTGGATATTTTCAACGGCGATGCCGGTTATACGGGCAACAGCGTCGCGGTAAGACTCCATCTGCTTAAGGTAATGTTCTTTTAAGTAGGCGTCGGATCGTCCCGTCGCAGTCTTGTAGTCGATAATTAAGGCCGACTTACCTGGCGTGATGTGTACGCGGTCAAAGACAGCTGGGGTTAATCCTTTGTCGTTCATGACGACAGCTCTGCGCTCAACCCAGACAAGTTTTCCTTCGAGGTCGTCGACTAAGAGTTTGCGAATCTCAGGGTCGCCTAGACATGCCTTAATACGTTCAATCGCAGCAGTGTGCACGGCTTCCATGCCTTCAGCGGCCCGTGTTTGCTCTAGTTTTTGGATAAAGCTGTCAGCATCCCGATCGAGTTGTGCAAACAAGTCGTGGACATAGGTGCCGAACTGTTTGCCCCGGAGCTCGGATGATGCCTTCGCCCACGGAGTTTCCGCGATATTTGGCTGCGAAGATGGTTTGTTTCTTTGCGGACGGATAGCTGCCTTGAACTTACGTCCATTGGGGACGAGCACGACTTCATCCGTCTTGGTTTCGACTGTTCCTGCTTTTTTGCCACAGGCTGCAACCCAACTTGTGTCAGTCGGATCTTGGCTATCGCTCCAAACAATTTCTGCCTCAACAGCGCCCTCACTCTTGAGTGGTTGAGTTAAGGTGCCCTCGCTTCCAGCGAGCCCAGATTCCAAGAATTTAGCAAAATCGTGGCTGCCATGATTATCTTCATGTTCGAAGTGGGTCTTGGCTGGCAGTCCGGCATGCTTCCCTCTCTTGCCAATCTTGGTGGCTTCATCGCTGAGCTTATTTGAGACCATCACAAGTCGGATTCGCGCACGGGTCATACCTACATACAGACGACAAAGGCTGCCGTATCCGCCTTCGCCTGCGAGAGCCTCGGCGGCTTCTTTTACGACAGGGATATGTTTAGCGATGCTGCCGTTCATACCCGCTAGGATCCAATCGGGTCTGAAGAGTGTTTCGTCGTAAATACTGTTACCTTTAGTCTCCCCAGACTTTTGGCGCATAGCCGGTGTCATATACAGTAAGTTGCCGCGTACCTCTGCCATCTTGTGGTGGCCGTCATTAAGGCAGGGCATGTAAACCATGTCATACTCAAGTCCTTTTGAGCGGTGAATGGTGATGACCTGTACGGAGCTGCGATCGGCAGTATCACGTAAATGCGAACTATCTGCAAAACTGATAAACTCGCTGAGATTACGGCTTTGCATTGCGTCGTAATCGCTCGCGATAGCACGGAACTGACGCAGGCGTTTATCGAGGAATGGCGTCGATTCGTCTTTTTGAATAGTTCCGGCGAGCCAGTCGACCACTGCCTCTGCGCCGCGAGCAGCAAAGAGATCCGCTACGCGACGCGCGATACCTGCCCAGTTAGGCTTTCCAGTCTCGTCCACTACCAATCGACGTGCTGTTGGTGACATCCAGGCAAGGCCACGGGCGAGACCATTGTCGGGGTGAGCTGCACATTCGATGATGGCAAAGAGTCCAGCTGTGACGGGGTTGTCACGAATGACAGCCGTTGAGGCCTCGTCGCTTGCTTCGATACCGTTGACGCGGAGCATTTCCGCAATGGTCGCAGCATCATCGTTTTTCCCGACCAAGATTGCACAGGTAACGCCAGCTTTAAGCCGTCGGTTGCCAACCTTAGTCGCATCTTCGAGTGCCTGACTCCGATCCAAGTCTCCCGCTATCCAGCGCGCTTGGGTTTCGATGGGTTCTTCTTCTGCAGCTTCATCCGTAATTCGTACCCAAAGTGACTGCCCGACTTGGGGTGCCTTCGGGTGAGATTGTTGAAGTTTGAAGACGCTATCCCAATCGCGTGCCGCAATCGGTGAGAAATAGTTACCCAAATTACGTCCACTCAAATCATTCAGCAGTGCATTGACCATCTTGAGCACCTGCGGCGAGCAGCGTCGCGTCATGTTCAGGTCGACGCTTAACCCGTTCTTCGCAATCAACTCGTTTAAGCGTGTGAGTAGTTCGCGGTTACCGGAGCGCCATTCATAGAGTGATTGTTTAGCATCGCCGACGACGAAGACGCTGCGGTCGCTGCCTTCTTGTTGGATGATTTCATCGATGTTCCTTCGCAGGACATCATACTGACGTGTCCCTGTGTCTTGGAATTCATCGAGCAGCCAATGCTTAATCTGACTGTCGAGACGGAACTGTATCTCTTCAACGACCTCGCGTACTTCATCTTGACGTGAGAGCGGTGCCAGCCAGGCACTCAGCAGAATCACATAGTCTCCGAAGCTCTGGTAGCCCTTACGACGGTTCTCAAGTT
>CAJBPJ010000228.1 GCA_903957465.1 uncultured Opitutia bacterium | reverse complement strand
GGTAGGGTCCGCTCGCCGAGCGGACCGCGGTCGCCTCGGCGAGGCGACCCTACCAAAGACAGAGACACGGTCTTCTCGGCGAGGCGACCCTACCAAAGGCGGCCCTACCAAAGGCGACCTTACCAAAGACAGGTCCAAAGACTAAGGGCTAACGGGGCCTTAGACTTCCAGCGTAATCTGAACTTCGACGGCTGCGTTGAGTGGCAAGCCGTTGACGGACACGGCTGCCCGTGCGTGCTTACCGGCATCACCAAAAACAGAGACGAGAAATTCTGAGCAACCGTTAAGCACTTTTGGGCTGTCCGAAAAACCATCGATGCCGTTGACGTAGCCCTGAACCATGACGACGCGTTTGATGGCATCTAAAGAGCCCAAAGCGACACGTGCATTGGCCAAAGCGTTGAGCGCACAAATACGGGCGCCTTCGGCAGCGGCGGTTATGTCGACGTCCTTGCCAACCTTACCTGCGCAGACAATTTTTCCGTCACGGAGTGGAAGGGTTCCTGCCAGCACGAGCAGATTACCTGTGCGTACGGAAGGTACATAAGCACCTGCAGAGGCAGGTGGGGTAGGCAATTCGATGCCTAGCTCGCGAAGGCGGGCCTCAGGAGAATGGACTGACATCGCTTAGCGAGTGCGGGGCTTCGACATCAACTCCAGCATCTCAACGATGAGCTCGCGGGATTTGGATTTAATATCACGGGTCAGTACGGTGTCAGATGTACCCGCTGCGCTGCGCTCGGCACGGTAGGTCTCGGCGACAATCGGTTGGCTGTTGCGGCGAATGGTTGCATCATCACGTACGGACAAGGAAACCTGTCCTGCATAACGTCCGAGGCCTCGGTCAAAACGGATTTCGATGACGAGCTGAGGGGTTGAAGCATCGGGATTGAGTGCGGGGAGTTCCTTGGTGGTGACTCCGGCGCGACGAAGTTCCAATTCGGCGAGATCGCGGAGTTCGTTGCGGAGCTCAGCGTCGTCAGGACGGTTTTCGGTAGTACGAACGTCGATGTAAAAGTAGGAAATCGACTTTAGACGAGCGATTGCAGGGTCAGCTTCACCTGGCTTTGGGAGGGTCCGGGTAGCGGGGGTCGGCGCTGTTGGGCTGGCAGGGTCTTCGAATCCTTGAGCGGAAAGAAGGGCTGCGACGACAAGGAGAGGGAGGGCGATGCGAAGGCGCATGGGGACTTTATGGTTGATAGTTTGGCTGGGGTAAACCGTGAAATGAAAGAGGGTATACCCTTTCCGTCTCGCCCTCGGGCAACTCATATCTTAAAGAAATACCGATGATTTTCCATAGCCTGAGTCTCCACCTTGCTTCCTCCGAGCGTGGCATTGCGTGGTTTTACGAACAAATGGACGCCCCCGGCCGTGCCATTGCAGCCCTTCTCCTTGTCTGTTCATTCATTGGATGGGGTGCGATGATTCAAAAGTGGAGTGACGTCCAAGATGTACGCCGACGAAACCATGCATTTGAAGGACGCCTTCGTAATGAAAACGCCGTCACCTCGTTAAATTTTCCGCGTAGCGCAGGTCTTTGTCCTTACGAGTATTTAGTCGCCGAAGCGACAACCGCTTACCAGCGCCACAAGGGTAAGATGACTTCGCGGCAAGATATCGCACTGTGTATGGGTCACGTCGAGAATGCCATTCAGCGCGGCATTGCCCGTACGCTAGTTAAGTATGAAGAAAAGATGGTGCTGCTAAGTTCACTTGTCTCTGGTGGTCCCTTCTTGGGACTGCTGGGAACTGTCTGGGGCATTATGATCACTTTCGGTGCACTCTCTGAAAAGGCTACCATCTCAATGCTTGCTCCAGGTGTTTCCGGTGCATTGGTCACAACGACGTTAGGCCTGCTCGTCGCCATCCCGGCGACGTTCGGTTACAACTTCTTACTCACACAGGTTAAAATTATGACGACTGAACTTGAGAACTATGCGAGCTCCTTGGCAGACCGCGTGGAACTCGAGCTCGAAGCTGAGGTTCGTCAGAATCTCGAGGCACGTGCACAGCAAGCTGCCCATGCCCCCGCCTATACATCACCCGTAAAACCGGTTACACCTGCGATTGTGCAGCCTGTCTATCAAGCGCCAGTGGTGACGCCCGTAGCGCCAGCCCCAGCCCCAGCCGCAGCGCCAGCACCTATCCCAACGTCGACACCTGCTGAGCCGCCCGAAGATTCTATTCCTGGATGGGAGGACGCTCGTTAAGTTATGGCTCGTAGTTTTTCCAGACCACACCGCCTGCATGCGATGACGGAATTGAACGTCACGCCGATGCTCGATTTGTGTTTTTGTCTTTTGATCATCTTCATGATCTCAACGCCTGTCCTCGAGCAGACGACCCAAGTTAATTTACCTAAAGCCACGCAGGGTGCGGGTAAGTCCACAGATACTAAACAGAAATACGTCATCGTGAGTATTGATGCTGCCGGCAAGTTAACCTTGGGGAATAAGACGGTAACTTTGCGCGAACTTGAAAATGAATTTGCGACCATTGCGGCGACTCCTGAAGCGGACCAGCCAATTGTTCGTGTGCGCGGCGAAGGCACCACCACGCTACAAAAGTTGATGGACATTTTTTCGGCGGCTAAATCAAAAGGTCTCACCAAGGTCGGCATCGATACCGAGATTCGTTAACGATGTCGGATGGATCTAAAGGCTGGATTGGTTCGCTGGTAGTGCACGGTGCACTGGTCGCTCTGTTGGTCGGGGCTTCTTGGTGGGGTGCCCAGCAACAAGCGGGCAATCTAGAGGCGGTTGATCCGCTGCTGGTTGACTTGAATGGTATCGTAGGGCGCAAGGCGGGTGAAGTTGGTCGCGCAGAAGGCGTTGCGAAAGGGCAGACAACGGGTTCGCGCTTCTTTCATTTTAAGCCTATTGATTTAGAGAAGATTCGCCGTGAGCAGCAGGCCGAAAACGCGGGTGGTTCTTCAAGCGCTGGTAGTACCCAGCCTAAAGGTTCGGGAAATAAAACTGCCCGTTCGTCCGGCACGAAAGAATCCCTCGATAACTTTTTGAATGGTAAAGGTACAGGGCGTGGTACGGGTACTGCGGCTGGCGTATCCGGGGTGAGTCTCGGACGATCGACGGGTACAGGTGACAATGGCGGCGACGGGGGCACGGCGAGTGCTCAGCAAATGTACGCAGGAGAAGTCTTGGCACGTTTTCGACAAGCCTGGGCCGATACAGTGACGAGCCAGGGCGAAGATCTTGGTACCATCCAATGTGGCGTAAAAGTTTCTGTCTCAGCCTCAGGGCAAGTGTCTTTTGCTGGTTTCATTTCCGCACCTTCGTCATCGAAAGCTTCCACGCTCGTCCGCCGAGCTGTTGGCCTGATTGGTAACTGTGGGGCTCCGCCTCTCGGCAAAGCCTTCGACATCGAATTCCCGCGCGTCAGTACGAGCGAGTAAGTCGATTACTTTGAGTCAGCGTTTTGCGCGGAGATTTTATCACGCAACTTCGCTGC
>CAJBPJ010000227.1 GCA_903957465.1 uncultured Opitutia bacterium | reverse complement strand
GCGGCTTAGATCTTCCGCGCCTCTTAATTATTATCGCAGCGCTCTATATAGCCTATGAGCCAATTAAAAAGTTAGGACGGGTGAGTAACATGCTGCGCTTGGCTGAAGTTGGCCTATCCCGTCTGACAGAAATATTTGATGCGCCCGATGAGGTGCCTGATCCAGTTGAGCCTGTGCGGATTTCGAAGATCCGCGGCGAACTCACCTTCCAAAAGGTCTCTTTTACTTATGGCCGCGAGACGGTGCTTCATTCGGTTGCGACCCATATTACCGCCGGACAATCGGTTGCTTTAGTTGGACCAAGTGGCGCGGGCAAAAGCACCTTCCTTAACCTCATTCCTCGGTTCTTTGATCCCAGCGAAGGCGTTGTCATGCTTGATGGGCACGACTTGCGAAAAATTAGTTTAGCCGAATTGCGAGCGTCTATTGCTCTCGTTTCTCAGGAGCCGGTACTTTTTGACGGGAGCATCCGTGATAACATTCGCCTGGGTCGCCCAGGTGCGGACGATGCTGCTGTTGAGCATGCTGCCAAGTTGGCTGGTGCCCTTGATTTTATCCGTTCGCTGCCAGCGGGGTTTGAAACCCGGGTTGGCGAGCGGGGAGCTGCACTTTCGGGTGGTCAGCGCCAGCGTATTGCCATTGCCCGCGCCTTCTTGAAGGACGCACCTATCTTGCTCTTAGATGAAGCCACTTCATCGCTGGATACAGATACGGAACGTGCCATCCAAAGCTCGCTCGCTGACCTGATGCGTGGGCGCACGACACTTATCGTTGCGCACCGGTTCAGCACGATTCGTGATGTCGACCGCGTACTTGTCTTCGATAAAGGCCAAATTATTGCGGATGGTCCGCGTGATAAGGTTTACGCTAACAATGAGCTTTTCCGCCGACTCTGGGATCAGCAGTCGGGCGACCCTGTCTAAGCTGTGCGTATCCTTTTCGCGAAGCCTTGCGGATTGCGTGGTGCGTTGGCACTGACGCCTGCACTGCGTGCGATTCGCGATAAACATCCAGGTGCACGCGTCACCGTGGTAACACATGCGGCAGCCTTGCCCATGATTGAGGGATGTCCGGGCGTCGACGTAGCTTTAGCGAGTGATATTTCAACCAGTGCAGGTGCATCGCTTTCCTTGCTCGCACATATCCGACGACAGGAGTTCGACCACGCCTTTGCGCTCTCTTCGGACTCGAGCGCACGTCGATTGGTTGCGCTTTCTGGTGCCCGTAAGCGTTGGGCATTAGGATCGCCCGGTTTCTACCAGCCATTTTTCCATGGATGGGGCGAGCCGAGCGCGCAGGACTCTCATGAGGTTGCCCGAGATCATGCGGTTGTTGCCCATGCCCTCGGGCTGACACCACAACCAGGTGATTGCTGGTTTGCGAGTTCGCGCATGCAAGAGCACGGACTGCTTCTCGAGAAGGCTCGCTTTGCCGTCATTCACCCCGTGTCTGCCGACGGTAATAAAATGTTAGGCGCGCATCTTTGGTCTGTTGTGGCCCGTACACTTTTGGATGCGGGTACTGTTGATCGCGTGATTGTATCATGTGGAAGTGATGCCAGTGAGCGCGTTTATGCAGAAGTCGTCTGTGGTGCGGTTGGTCCTGCTGCCGTATCAACTGCTGGTCGGCTGAGACTTGCTCAGCTTGCCCGCTTGATAGCCGATGCCCGAATTTTTATAGGTGTAGATACCCCTATCCTGCAACTTGCTGCAGCCGTGCGTTGTCCTGTGGTAGGTGTTTTTGGTCCATCAGACTACGGTAAAGCCCGCCCCTGGGGTTCGGTTAGTCGTGCGGTGCGCATTGATACGACGCCCTATGAGGGTGAACCATTGCCTGATTGGCGTGCGCGCATCGGTCGTGCATTTGGAAGAATTCGGCCAGACCAGATTGTGCGGGCGGTCGACGAAACATTGCGCATCAGCTAACTTTTCCAGTGAACACTTCGTCTTCTTACGACTGTGCGATTATCGGCGCTGGTATGTCTGGAATGGCAGCAGCCGTGCGGCTGGGAATGTTTGGCAAGCGGGTTGTAGTGTTAGAGCGCCATAATGCAGTCGGTGGACTCAATTCTTTTTATGCTAAAGCTGGTCGGAAGTATGATGTCGGTCTTCACGCGATGACTAACTGGGTGCCCGAAGGCACGAAAGGTGCACCGTTAACAAAGCTCCTTCGGCAACTTCGTATCCGTCGCGAGGAGTTAGACTTATCACCACAGCTTGGGTCACGGATTGTGATGCAAGGCCGCACCTTGCACATGACCAATGATTTTGCGCGTTTTGAGTCCGACGTCGCCCGTGAATTTCCAAGTCAGATAGATGGCTTCCGTCGAGTCGATAGGGACCTGCAGGCGTTCGATGAAAATGCGCTCACTATTGCGAGCGGTTCAGCCCGATCTTTTTTAGCTGAACGCATCCAAGATCCGCTTCTCGTTGAAATGTTGCTCGTGCCAACGTGTTACTACGGCAGTGCCCAAGAGGGTGATATTGATTTGCCGCAATTCGCTATCATGTGGCGGGCACTTTTTCGCGAAGGATTCGCACGGCCGTTTGCAGGCGTGCGACAAATCACACGTATCTTAACCGAACGCTGTCGTGAGCTTGGGGTTGAGCGCCGGATGCGTTGCGGCGTGCGACGTATTATAACGCAGTCTGGGCAGGCGACAGAAATTGAATTGGACAACGGTGAAGTCATCACTGCGAAACAGATTTTATCTTCAGCAGGCTTGCCCGAAACCCTTCGGCTCTGTTCTGATCAGCCTGTTGACGCTGGAAAAACAATTGTGGGTCGATTGGCCTACGCCGAAACCATCGCCACCTATGCACTGGCTACGTTCAAGGAATTTGGGTGGGACGACACCATTATTTTCTTCTGCGAGAGTGAACGTTTTGATTACCGTGCGTCTACCGACTTGGTAGATCCGCGTTCTGGGGTTATCTGTATTCCGAATAATTATG
>CAJBPJ010000226.1 GCA_903957465.1 uncultured Opitutia bacterium | reverse complement strand
TGCCCATTAGCCTTACGCACGACTTCCGCATATTCCGCATACTGTGTAGCCTCATCGGGCCAACCATCGATACGTAGGAATAAATTCTCGGTGCGGTAAAGGCCCACCCCATGCGCCTTCGCAATCACTGCATCTTCGAGGTCGTCAGGGCCACCAATGTTAGCCTGAAGGATAAAAGGAGTGCCATCTGTACCGACATCGGGTGAGCCATTGTCCGCCAGCAGCGCTTCACGGCGGCGTGCGGCTTGGGCACTCGAAAGACGAACGCGTTCAAGCGTTGCAGGGGTAGGATTTAGGATAACGAGGCCTTCATCACCATCAACGACGATCGTGTCGCCGGCATTCACGAGATCCATCAATCCGTGAACACCCACAACCGCAGGCACTTCAAGTGCACGCGCCATGATTGCCGAATGGCTCGTGCGATTGCCGCTCTCTGTAGCGATTGCTAAAACTTCACCTACAGGCAACGACGCGGTATCGGAAGGCGTTAAGTCACCCGCAAGAATAATAGAGGGTTCACCGGCTTTGCGAATACGCGAAGTTACCCCTAACAAGTTATCGAGAATACGACCAGTGACATCACGAATATCCGAAGAACGTTCACGTAAAAAATCATCATCCAGGTTTGCAAAGATTTCAATGTAGCGATCTGCAACCGTTGAAAAGCAGTGCTCAATATTGAGTTTTTGATTTTTAACCATCGCCATGACTTCCCCCACCAAGGCGGCATCTTCTAGCACGAGGAGGTGCGCATCAAAAATTTCTGCCTCGGCGTCGCCTAAGCGCCCTGCCACCTCATCACGTAACTCTGAAATTTGTCGACGCGTTGTTTCGAGTGCGGCATCCAAGCGAACCTGCTCAGCTTTCACATCTTCAATCGCATACTTGGACACCTTAACCATGCCCTCGAGAAGCAGGTAGGCTGGACCATACGCTACGCCAGGAGCGGCTGCGATACAGCGAAGGACCCTCTCTGGTCTAGTGGCAGCTCCCTCCATGCCCTCAAGACAACCCAGTTAGGGCTATTGGCAAGGCTTGAATACCCTTAGCTCTCCAAGAAGTCCGCTTCGCGTACATCAGGCATCGGTA
Source organism: uncultured Opitutia bacterium (assembly GCA_903957465.1). Lineage (GTDB taxonomy): Bacteria > Verrucomicrobiota > Verrucomicrobiia > Opitutales > UBA953 > UBA8828. The sequence goes on along the minus strand of CAJBPJ010000226.1, from coordinate 6,973 downwards.
CGACATCTTCATCTACGCTCACTTCTTCAATCTCTGGAATCGGCATAGTCTCATCATCCATCGAGATATCTTCGGAAATGCTTACGAGTGGCTGAATCCATGAACGTGTATCAACTCCCGGAACAGTAACGTCTAACTCAACAACCACTAACACCAACACGCAGGCATGGGCGAAGAAACGACCGGCACGGTTCGCAAATTCACGCAGACTTTTAAGCACGCCTGCAAATGAAACGCTATTGCGTCGGGCTAAGACGACAGACTGCGCACGGTGCAATCGAACCAAAGCGGTAAAGCGTGCACGCAACTCAGGATGGCTCCGTAGAGTATCACGCAAGACGATAACATCTTTCGCGGCAGCATCACCGTCCAAGTAAGCAAAAACCGCCTTATCAAAATCTTTATGACGGATCATTTGAGAAACTCATCCCCCATGAGTTCGCGCAAGGCTTCGCGTGCACGGTTAATACGGCTCTTAACTGTACCAATAGAGAGACCAAGCTCATCGGCAATTTCCTCGTAGGAACGATTATCGATATTACGAAGTATCAAAATACGCTGCTGGTCGTGCTTAAGCAGAGCCATGCACTCAGCGACGCGCGAAACGAATTCGTTATGCAACACCTCGGTACCAGGCCCCTGACAACTATCAGGCAAGATATCGTGGAGTGTGTTACCGGATTCGCCAATTTCAGCGTCCAAAGAGAACGACTGGTCGCGCTTGCGACGCCACCAATACCAATAACGGTTGTGTGCAAGGTTGATGGCAATCTTGTGAATCCAGGTCGAAAAAGATGCCGTACCTCGGAAATTTGCGATGACACGATTCGCGCGAATAAAAGTATCTTGGGTGATTTCTTCGGCGTCCTGTCGGTTTCGTAGAAGCGAGAAGACTTTGGCGAAGATGCGGTCTTGGTAGCGAAGAACCAACGATGCGTAAGCCCCGGAATCTCCTTGGCGAGCACGCTCGACAGTTAGCTGTTCTTCCTCAGTATGCTCCATTGGACGGGGTAGTCCTTTTATAAATGACAAACCCAAGGAATTCAACAGCAAGGTTATAGCCCTAAAATGCCCCCCATTGACTCCAAAAACCAACCCCCTATCCGCTGGGTTGACTGTATCCGAGGGACGAAGGGCGAAGCCTCATCATTCCCGCTAAAATTCCCGATCGGCTCAACCCGGCCTATCGCTACCCTGGAAAAGACTCCTTCCGGTTTGATGATGGTACCCACCCAAGGTTCGATTGTGTTCTTGAATGGAGCACGCTTAAGCGAACCGACACCGATGAGTGACACCTTTACGCTCCAAGGGGAAAACTCCCTACTTGTGATAGGTGCTTCTGAGCAAGATTGGACAAAGGACGTCGATACATCGACTTGGCTACTCTTCGATGTTGAGAGTGGTGAATTTCTGGCGGAAGCGCCCAAAGAACGCGTGGTGCAAATCGCCTCCGAACTCGGACGCCCAACTAACACGCTCGCGTGTACACCCCGAGGACTTGGCATTGGATTCTCTTTCACCCAAGTCGTTCCCTCGCTAACACCGAATCGAGTCGATGGCACCACGCCCTCAGGCTCACTGGTCGCCGAAAAAAATATTGGTAAACATGTTTGTCCGGTTTGCTGGACGCGCTTCGACGCAGGTGACGCCTTAAGCATTGCCGTACACGAAAGTCTCAGAGGTGACCCAGTGCTTGGAACCGATGCCCGCCTACGCTTCCAACCCACCCGCTTTAATGATCAAGGCCAAGCCCTCGACCCTATGGGCTTAGCGTGCACAGATATCGCCTGTCCCCATTGTCGCCGTCAGTTGCCACCGGGATTCTTGGAGATGCCGCAATCGATTCTCTCACTGATTGGCGCGCCCTCTTCTGGAAAGTCCTACTTCCTCGCAGCGACCACACATGTCCTCCAAGAAAAACTCGCCCGCGACTTCGGCCTAGCATTCAAGGACGGCGACCCCACCGGTAACATGTTGCTCAATCAAATGCGCAACTCGTTGTTTTCAGCAACGACACCCGACCAAGCACTACTTGGCAAAACTGCACTTGAAGGCGCGACTTACGAAAAGCTACCACGTCTCGGACGGATGGTGTCACTGCCACGACCTTTTATTTATACCATTAGTAAGCCCACCAAAGCGCACTCAGAATGTTCAGTTATCTTTTACGATAACGCCGGCGAACATTTTGAACCTGGCATCGATATTCACGAGTCACCGGGAGCGCTACATGTCGCTACGTCTGCTGGGCTCCTCTTCCTCTTTGATCCGACGGCCAATGCGCGCTTCAAACAGAAGTTAGTCGGCATGGACGACCCGCAGCTTTCAATGAGTGGACGTATTGACCAGCAAGATTCCATCCTCGCTGAAGTGGACAGCCGCATCAAACGAGTGCTTGGACTCGCGCCCTCTGACCGCATCCAAACACCCATGGCATTCATTGTCGGTAAATCTGACGCCTGGGCGCACCTTCTGTCAGAGCCACTCGAACCCACAGTCAAAAACGGTATGCTCGACCTCGGAGCAATTGATCGAAATTCCGATCGTGTACGGGCAGTACTGAAAGATCTCTGCCCGGGTCTAGTAACGACAGCAGAGTCGCTTGCAGAAAACTTACGCTTCTTTGCTGCCACATCATTTGGGCATACACCCGTCGTTCTTACGGCCGGCCCAAACAGCGGACGTATTGCGCCCGATCCTAAGAGACTCGCACCGGCTCGCGTCGAAGATCCCGTTTACTGGATTCTTCATCTTACTTCGCCGTCGATGTTGCCCTGCATTTAAAGAAGATGCCCCTCTCCCTTGTATTCACTTCAGCCCCGCAAGGGCTCACCCCTGGACGATCTGGGTTCTGCACGGTCGCTCGTCACCGAGAAATTCCCGAAAGGCTCGTCACGCTCTTGGAAGGACTGGGCACACCCAATGGCAACTCATCCACCGCCGTATTTACATTCCGTCGATTGGATGCTGCTGGCCAATCTTGGTATATACTTTCTCGCTTTACCGCTGGCGGACTTGATTACACCCAACGCGATAATCGTCTCGCACAACACCTCATCTTTACGGAAGAGGAAGCGGCAGCACTCCCTCCCCCAGCAGACGTTGCTTCTCGTTGGCATGGATGGATTGAGAAATGGGATGGAGAGCCTCGTTGGCTCGATCCGATTAAACTACAACTCAAGGCCGGCCGTCCGCTCATCCCCTGTAGCTATTGGCGCAAACTAACCGGAACAGGCGCCAAGGCGGCTTGGTTAATTGCGGGAGAATCAGCGAGTAACATCAGCCTTATCAACGCCAAGGATACCGACGAACTCCTACAGTTGTTTGCCGAGGCAAGCGCCCTGCTTGGCCGTGCTAGCTGGAGCGCCAACTTTACCACCCAAGCATCGATCACAGGCGCGGAAGGATTTGCTTGGTGCGGGGGTGAAACAAGTGGACGGCACTGTATAGATTTAAGCTCCGCCAACCATGAGCCCGCACCTGAAGGTGAACGGGCGCGCCAAGCCGCACTCGGTGTCGCAGTGCCGACTGCAATGCGTGCCCCACAACAACTTTCCACAGAGAATAGCCCGGCGATCACACCCGTGCTTTTAAACGGCTGGTTAATTGGCACAATCGCACTCGCAATCTGTGCTGTATCCGTCGCCTTTTACTTCGTCTACAAACCCAACAAGACAGAATCCAAACAGGTCGCCACCGTTCCGGTCAAAAAAGAACCTTCCCCTGAGGAAATGGCAGCGGCCGCCGACATCCTCCGTGCCAACAAGGCCCTGCAGGAGTTACAAGATGTCATGAGCCGCGAAGATTATGTCACGGCCGCACGTCAGTGGATTGAAATCGCGCAAATCTCACCCGCATTCACCGCACGACACCGCGATCAATTTGTACCACGTATTCAAGCATGCATCGCAACATCAGCTGCCAAGACACTCGAAGATAAACTCAACCAGACAGGCGTCGCAGAGAACCCCGAGGCAGTCGAAGCCCTGCGCGCCGAAGCTGCGGAAAACCTGCGTATCGCCAAAGAAATTGGTGCACCGAAAGATGCCGCACTCGCACGCTTAACTGAAGTTGGTGCACGTGCCAAATTGCTCACGCAGTTAGATATCCGGGATACATTACTTGTCCCTGGCAAATGGGTTACGGGATCGGCAGGCCCCAAGATACCTTCAACAGCTGAATTTGACTTCGGCCCCAAGGCAGGCGCAAAAATCAGCGCATTTCTCAAAGAAGGCCTCACGGGCGGCCCCGGCACTTCGCAGTCCATATCCATTCGACTGTGTACATACCGTTTCATCGCCCAGCGCGATAACAGCACACGTCTGCACCGAGCAAAACTTGAACAAGGCGCAAGCTCCGTCTCAGTGACGGAAGAAACCCCCAGCGCTGGTCAACCCAGCGTCAGTCTATCCGTAGGTTCGCGAGCCAATACCGTAACGCTAAAATTCACCGGACAACCACCAGCTGGATTTACGGAAAACAATCAAGGTGTCGAACTGGTGAATGTGGCAGGCCGTAAACTTTGCGTTGTACTACTGGCGAGCCCCGAAGCGCTTGAACCTATTCGATTTAGCTTAGGCGCGCTCTACACAGACGCTAGTAATCAAGAGACCACCCTCGCGCCTTGGATTGAGCCGGTGTTCACGCGGCTTTCATTGATCGACGGCCGTAATGGACTCTACCCTGCCGGGCACGCCTTCCCAGATCGAACCGCCTCATTGGTAATCAGTAAGAACGTTTTAGACACAGATCTTATCCGCCTAAACACATCCTCAGAATCAACACGACGCACAGAAATCAATGAACGACGTAAGTTGTTTGATGCCGGAGATTTCTTAGCCGCTGGCGGAACCTGGACGATTCGCTGCGTTGATAGCCGTGGTAATTCCATTCTTCAAATCGGAGAGTTTCGCTGAGTATGTTGCCTGAACGCCTCCAGTCACGCATACGCGTTCAGCTTTCACTCAGCACACCTGACCTCGAAGCACGCGCGCTCGCTACCGAAATGGCGGAGCTGGGTAAACGTGCCTCTGAGCGCCTTGCGCAGTGCGCCACCCTCGCTCGCCTAGGCAATGAACAAGCAGCACTACAATCTGCCGAAGCTGAACCCAGCCTACTCGATCTTTGTGCGTGGCTAAGCTTTGAAGAGAGCGTCGCTTGGCGACAACTCTGCATGGATCATGGCCTGCCTACGGCTCCGCCCCTTGATGACGCACAGCTACTGAGCGTCGAGCAGCTTTACGGCAAGCCAATCGACGAAAATCACCCGCTCTACCGAGACTACCGACAAGCTATCCGGGAACGTGATGATTCACGCGCACTTTACGTCTTACGCTCCATTACAACGGTCAATCCAAGTGATACAAATGCTCAAGCGGAGTTAAACCGTCTTCGAAGCAAGTTTATGCGAGATGCACTGAAAAGTGTGACCGAATACTTTACGAAAAAGGATACAGAAGCAGCCGTGCAACTCATGACGCGCATGGAGCAAGTTGGGACTGCGCAACTCAAAGGTGATCGTGACTGGGAAGAAGCTCTACGTTTACGTGCACTCTGGATTCAGGCACAAAGCCGCAGCCGAATTTCGGGCCATGCCCAAAGAGCTAACCAAGCCTATAATGCCAAAGACTGGCGAACGTGCGCAGATGAAGTCGGCGGAGCACGAACCAGTGAGCGCAATGCAGGGATCAAAGCCGAAGGCGCTGAAGCCGAAATACTCAGAACATGCGAGAAATGGGCTACCGAACTTGCAAATGCAGCCGCCGCTGAAGTAAATGCACGCAACCAGATTGAAAATTTACGCGAAGAATGGAGCCGTCTTGGGCAAGAAGCACAGAGCGGGCACTCCGCTGACTTACTGAGGCGCGTCAATAAATGGATTGAGAAGGCATCGAGCACTACCCTCCCGATGCCAATTGAGATGACCGAGGCAGCCAATGAGCTGAGTCGCGCACTCCATCGAAAAGTTGTCAGGGCTCACACGAAACATGTTAGCGTATCCGTACTCGCCTTGATTGCGGTACTAACGGCGAGTTACTTTTTCTATGAGTCGGTCCGAAGCAAAACGGAGATCGAGACTGCCTTAAATGCTATCGATGTACCTTTGCAGAATTGGGACTTCGACGCTGCCAACCAAAAGATTTCTGAAGTTAACAATCTAGCCAATACACTGGAACTCAAAGATATCACCAGTGATAAAGTCGCTAAAATTCGACAAGAAATTGTTAGCTTAAAAGAAAAAGAGCAGGAACTTGCTACGGAAGCTGCCTACCTTTCACAGGCGAACGCAACAGGCATTGACGTGAACAATTTCCTCGAAGTACAGCGACGTGGAAACGCCTTTAATGCTGCACTTACGAAAGTCGGTAGTCAGGCAGCTAAACGACTAAAAACACAATCGGGCAACGTTGACAGTCTGATTGCCCAGTGCAAAAAATTCGAACAAGACTTGCCTAAGCAAATCGACCAACTTTCGGAAACCTTAGAAAAAGCTATCGGCAACAATCCCGAATTAGCCAAAGAGACTACCGAGAAGATTCGACTATTACTGCAGACTCCAGGTGTAAAAACAATTGTTGGTACAGAATGCAACGATCGGGCGATGTCGCTCACGGATCGATCGAAAGAGAGACTTCTACTCGATTCAGCATCGGAAAATGCCCAACGACGTCTGAGTAACGCAAAGGATCTTAAGGGTTACCTGACAGCACTGCAGGCCATCCACAAAGAGACTCCCGAACTTGATGTCGGCAAAGCTGCCCTTTTCGTCATCGAGAGCAAAGATGAGCTAAACCAACTACCCCGGTGCCTGCTGGGGCCACGCACCGCCGCGATGTGGGATGCCGCCGCGACCGCAGAGCCTGCAAGTTTTAAGCTGAAACCCGAGGAGCTGGGTATCGCTCAACGATTAACCCAAGACAATCTCATCCGCGGTATACGCATCTTTTCGATTCGTGAACACACCTCGCCTGAG
>CAJBPJ010000225.1 GCA_903957465.1 uncultured Opitutia bacterium | reverse complement strand
GCTGTCAAAGTTCCAGGTGCTGATGCGGTTTTTAATCGCTTACAACGGCAAGGCATCATCGTTCGCCCGCTCCGCGGCTATGGAATGACAGATTGGTTGCGTGTCACCGTGGGAACAGCCGCACAAAACACGCGCTTGCTTAAGGCTTTAGCGGGTTAATGAATAGTACCGATGACTATGGATTTTGATGATGCCATTCGCGTGTGTGTTGCCAAAGACGCGCGTTACCTTCCACAAGCATACCATGCTGTCCGGTTGGGTCTCGATCAGGCACAACGTATCGTGCATGGGGAAACCAAAAAGGGTACAAAAGGTACGCCCCGCGCACGCCACGTCAGTGGACAACAAGTCCTTGAAGGGTTTCGTCAACACGTCCTCGAAGCTTATGGTCCGATGGCATACCCGCTTTTGCAGAATTGGGGAGTTAAGCGCACGGCAGATGTTGGTAACATCGTCTTTAATCTTATAAACTCTGGGCTCTTCGGTAAGTCAGACGACGACAAGCATGAAGACTTTGCCGCTGTTTATGATTTTAAGGAAACCTTCGCTAAACCTTTCGAGCCAGCGAAGCGCAAAAACTGATTACGCCTTCGCTTGAAGCGCCTGATAGGCAATCCACAGCAGCATCGATGTGCCGAGGAGGATCCGATACCAGGCAAACATTACAAAGCCTTTTCGCTGTAAGTGACCGACAAGCCAGCGTACGCTCGCAAAAGATACAATAAAGGCAACCGTGAGTCCGACGAGTGCAGGTCCTGTCGGGTAGATGACTCGAAGTGCAGGCCCGAGACTCCATGCTTTATAGAGCGAGGCTGCTGTTAAGGTGAGGAATCCTACGAGGAATGAGAATTCAGCAGAGGCGGCATGCGACAATCCATTGGCACGGCCGCCGATCAACATCGACATGGATCGACTCGTGCCTGGGATAAGCGAAACACACTGAAAAATCCCGATACGCAAGGCTTGCGGGGCAGTCAGTGATTCAAGTTCGTCAAATCCAGGAGCAGCTTCTCTTGGCCAACGTTTATCAGCCCAAAGCATAACGCAGCCGCCAACGAGCAATGCAGTCGCCACGACCTCGACGCAAAAAAGGTACTCCGTGATAATGTCTTTCAGGAATAAGCCCAGGACAGCGACAGGTAAGAAGGCGATAAAAGTTGAAATGATTCCGCGAGCACTGGGATTACGGAAACGGGTGTAGAATCCTGCAACGACAGCTAAAATTGCACCGATTTGAATGATTACTAAATAGTCATCGACGACGCGCTCGAGATTGATGGGGCGATTTTTTCGATCGGTTACGCCTGCAATCGTGGTGTCTTTGCTGTCATTAACCTTCAAAAGTTCGTTAGTGATAATGAGATGCCCTGTGGATGATACGGGAAGAAACTCCGTGGCACCTTCCACAAATCCCGTAACTACCGCTCGTTCATACGTAAAGTCGGCCCGGACTTCTTCGGCACTTATTTCCTCACCATGCACTATCATCCCAGTGGATAGGAGCATGAAGATAGGCAGAACGGAGCGCATAACGTACGGGCATGGATAGGGGAAGGGGAGGGGGTTTTAAAGGCTAACCTTCTCCCCTGCTTGCCATCCCTGCCCGATACCTTCACTTTAAGTGCCAACTTTCCCGTGTCTCCATCCACACTCATTCCGCTCGATGCCCCGCGTTTTAAGCTCCCGAATGCTCAAGGGCGCTTTGGGACTTATGGGGGAATGTTTGTGCCAGAGACTTTGATGACGCCTTTGTTGGACTTAACCAAGGCATATGATCAGGCGCGCCGGGACCCAGCTTTTCAAAACGAATTCGCGAAACTTCTGCGCATCTACGCGGGACGTCCAACTGGCTTGTACCTTTCGGAAACGCTCACCCGGCATCTTGGTGGCGCGAAGGTTTACCTTAAACGAGAGGACATGCTCCATACGGGTGCACACAAAATTAATAATGTCATCGGCCAGGCATTACTCGCAAAACGCATGGGCAAGACACGTATTATTGCCGAGACAGGTGCGGGTCAGCACGGAACCGCTACCGCTGCGGTTTGTGCACGCTTCGGTCTTAAGGCAGTTATTTACATGGGCGAGGCAGACATGGAGCGTCAGGCACTCAATGTCTACCGTATGCGTTTGATGGGTGCCGAAGTTCGTGGGGTCGGCGCAGGCCAGCGCACATTAAAAGAAGCAGTCAATGAAGCTATGCGCGACTGGGTTACCAATGTTAGTGATACCCATTACATCCTTGGTACTGCTTATGGTTCGCACCCTTACCCGATGATGGTACGTGATTTCCACCGTGTCATCTCGGTTGAGTCTAAAGCACAGATGCTCGAAGTAGAAGGTCGCCTTCCGGATGAAGTTGTTGCCTGTGTGGGTGGTGGTTCGAATGCCATTGGATCATTTTTTGAATACCTTGATGAGCCAAAGGTGAGACTGGTTGGCGTCGAGGCTGGTGGACGTGGAATTCAGCGTGGCGAACATGCCGCGCGTTTTGCGGGCGGCCGCGTTGGTGTACTTCAGGGCTGCCTGACGTACCTCTTGCAAGATAGCGAAGGACAAATCGAAGGGACGCATTCAGTCTCCGCTGGGTTGGATTATGCCGCGGTCGGACCTGAACATGCATACTACCACGACAAGAATCGTATCGAATTTGCCTACGCCACTGACAAAGACACCCTCGATGCCTTCCAGTTGCTCTCGCGTACTGAAGGTATCATTCCAGCACTCGAATCAAGCCACGCACTTGCCTGGGGCTTCCGCCGTGCAGCCGAGCTCTCGCCGGATAAAGTCGTGCTCATTAATTTATCGGGACGTGGTGATAAAGATGTTTGGCAGGCGGCCCGTGCCATGGGCGTCGAGATAAAGCTCTAATGGGTAACGCGCGTTCGATGACGGGGTTTGGTCGCGCTGCGATCACCTCCGGACAAGTGAACCTTGTCATTGAAGTTAGTACTGTAAATCAGCGCGGTTTAGTGGTGATGGTGCACGTTCCTAATGAATGGTCGGAGCTAGAGTTACGTATTTCAACATTAGCACGGGAAACCTTCCAGCGTGGTAAAGTTACCGTACGGGTTACCTGTAACCGTGCTAACACCCAGGGCCTTGATCTAACCGAGCCTTTACGCCAATTGCGTGAACTCGCTGCGAAACACGGTGTAAGTGGGCAGCCGGATTGGCATGTTTTACAGCGTATGGTCGAAAAACAAATGGGCGACTCTGGGGCAGTGCCTCTCGATGACGCTGTTTCTGCGGCTGCCGTTAGTTGTGCTCAAAATGCTTTTAGGGCCTGTGATGCGATGCGGGCGACCGAAGGTGAAGCATTGGTTCGTGATTTAACATCACGTATCGACGCTATCGATAATCTTGTCGGTAAAATCGCTAAGATCGAAGAAGCAGCACCTTCACGACTCCGTGACCGTTTGCTAAAGCGCCTCCATGAGTTTGGCGTTGGTATAGATTTAAATGACGAACGCGTGCTAAAAGAATTAGCACTGCATGCGGATCGCTGTGACATCTCTGAAGAAATTACCCGCCTG
>CAJBPJ010000224.1 GCA_903957465.1 uncultured Opitutia bacterium | reverse complement strand
GGCTGACTTCCAATCGCGTAATTTTTCCGCCTTCAATATCGCAGGTTATGAGCGTTTTTCCGGGTGCGCGTAGCCTGAAAGATACATCCCAGTCTTTGGGCCATGCAGCTAGTAGATAAATCTTACCTTTTGCATCAGGCTCTGCCGCCAAGAGCATTTCTTGTAAACCCACTGAACCACTTCCGCCCCAGTTATGATCGGGGACCCAATCGTGACCGGGTCCGAAGAATGCGGGGAAGCGGCAGGGCGAAGCTCGGTCAGAGAGTTTCGCAATTGCGCGCTTTCCTGCTTCCTGCGGCCAGCCCAACGCAGCCGCATCGACCAAGGTTGGTTGCCATGAGAAGTCGAGCTTGTGACAAACACCTGAGCGATTGTTACCGCGCGGTTCATCGAGCAAATTCCAAGTTGTCCGTGCTAGCGTGAGGGTCGATGGCTGGGTAACACCCAAGAGACGGTAGGGCCATGCAGGGTAGAGTTCTGGCAACTCCCAGCCGTTAAAGAGATTCTCCCAACTCTTCGCAGGCGCAAGGATGGTAAAGCCATTGCGCTGCAGGGTAGGTAATTCTGGTAGATGCGTTTGGAACTCGCTGACAAATGTTCGCTCAGCTGCATCCAACTGACCGTAATTGAGCATACCTGCGGTTATGGCGCGGAGTGCGGCGACCGTCTCAATTGGATTTGTTGCTCCGCCGGTCAACTCTAGCCCATTGGCTGGATAGATAATCAGACGATTGTCAGAGCTAAATTCTTTCCCCGTTCTGCTTTTTGCAGCATCTCGATAGAACTTATCAAAGAAACGAAGTTGGGCGAGAATCCAGGACTTGTGCTCTTGGATGTTTTGCCCGTTCACCAAAGACGATTGCATTGCCATCCATGCATGTTCGAGGCCCATCGAAAAATGATAGGTGAGGTGCGGATGCTTGCAGAGGCCCTCGGGTGTGCCCGCGTCGTACACCATACCACCGAGTGATTGATATTCGTGATACACTGCACCATGGGCTTTGAGGTTTCTGGCCCTGGTTCGGGCAGTCTCTGTACGATCGCGGTAAAAAAGTAAAGAAGGTGCCGTAAGGTCCATGTCGCCCGATGCAATGGTTGGCCAACCTAACCAACGTTGATTCTGCGCCATGAACATCTGGTCCCAACGACGGTCGTCTGGGTCGCGGCCCGTAGGAGGCTTTCCAAGTTCTGAATTATTCAAACGTTGCGGAATACGATCCCCGTGTGCTTCGACGGTAAAAATTCCCCCGTTAAACTTAAGCGGCAGCTCGCCGCCTTGATTACACGCGAGCATATACCGGAAAAGCTGATAGTTTCTTCCAATCTGAAAGGCTTCGTCCACCGAATCTGCCTTGGGTTGTACAAAGATATAACTCCGTTGCCAAAATTCTTGCCAACGAAGTTCGTTGGTAGAACGCACAGCCGCCAGCGCGTCGTCCTCCAAGAGCAGTTTAGACCGATCCACCCATTCATCGGGGTCAGACTTTTTCCCTGCAGCCAAAGTTACTACAATAAGTTGTCGGGTCGCTTCTGGTAGTACACCGGCCCACTCGTACCCATCCCAGTTGGGTGATTTGGCTTTTCGTGCTGGAGCCCATTGCATGCCGCCACGCGCTGCTATTGCGCAGCCAAAAATGCGATTTTCTACTGGATTAACGAAGGCTACACCACTGACGTTTTGCTGCTTGGCGAGATCGTTCGCGCGTTTCGTTTCGCCATTACGATGGGTATAAACTAAAACGCCATCCAACACTTCGACCGAATCCGAAGAACTCGGTAGCGGCTTAATTCTCCAATTACCATAGGCGACCTCCAGGGATAACTTACGCGAGGTTTTGCAGTCGATGATGAGCGATTCACTTGCGAACTGTAAGAGGTAAGAAAGCGTCGTTCCGTCTTCGGCCGTGATTTCAATTCGAATGCTCCCTGTGGCAGGATCAAGTTCTTGGCGAAAACTTTTCAGCTTAGTGAGTTCAAGTCCCGGGACCTTCACCGTTAAGGCACCAATTTTTCGCAAAACTTCGTCGGCATCATATGCTCCGTTGTGCGCTAAATAGAAATGTAATGCCCCTTCGGAAAACCATACATTAGCTCCCGAGCCACGAGTTCCAGAAAGTGGCATGCTATCGAAGGCATCACGGGACGGAGTATTCCAGGTCACCTTGCACCGTCCAAGCATCTGCTCGGGTGAATTGGCAGCATCTAGACGCACTGCACCCGCCATCAGCAAGGCGAGTACCCAGGTATGGGCCATGAAGCAACGCATCGCTTAATTTGGACAGTCTTTAAGCCTCAGTGTTCCGCTGAACAAAAGGCCTGCTTGATTAAGATTTCGGCTCACTACCGCGCTTAAGCTCAGAACGTAGTTCGCGGATATCATCATGCAGCAGTTTGATTTCATCACGGTATGCCGCATGATCTTTGAGCTCTTGTGGTCGAATGAGCTTCGACATAATTAATGCAGACATCGATCCAAAGAGAGTAATGCCGAGAATCATGAGTATGGCTCCGATAAATCTGCCTTCGTGGGTTACGGGGTAAAGGTCGCCGTAGCCAACCGTGGAAATAGTACTGAAACACCACCAGAGGGCATCGCTGACATTGTGGATACGCGCATCGACCGCGTTACGTTCACAATCGAGGACTAAATTAGTACAGAATAGTATAACGACAACGGCAACCCCAGGAATGGCTAAAAGCCCCTCCGATAAGAACGAACCATTTGTAATCGCCTGTATGCGCCGGAAGGCACGGAAGATGCGGATGAGACGATAGACGCGGATAGCCTGGAAAAATCGGAATGCAGGATCGAGCGGTATGCTCGCGAGTACATCTAACCAACCCCAACGCCAATAACGAGCTTTCCACTGGGCACGTCGCCAACGCACGAGCACATCTATAAGAAAGATTCCGCAGGCAACATGGTCTGCCCATATGAGAGCGTGGAGGCTTTCAGGCGGTAGCGTGATAAATGTTTCAATGATAACGATAAATACCGAGACGACCGCCGTCACTAAAACGAGCCAGTCCCATTGATTGAGTTCTTCGTGTTGTTCCTTGCTCATGACATCGTTATACTTGACGCACTTTAAAAGGAAAGAGGGTAGTATTGTCCGTCTTTGACGGTTACCGCTTGCACCGTGTGCACTCCTCGTTCCCTCTGCTATCCATGAAAGCCGACAACGAACTCTACCGCACCTTACGTGATAAGGCCTGTGCGATTCTGTGGAAAGAGGATGTCGCAGCCTTTGACCGTGCCGTTGAGCCAGAACGGTCACGCCTTGTTGCGGTCATTCGTGCCGTTGGCGTTGCTTTCGCTGACCGCGGTACACCTGCTGAAAAAGCGCAGGCAGTGACATGGCTAAACAGCCTGCTCAAGGATCCCTCGGAAAAGGTACGACGCTATGCAATGTCAGCTTTACCGAAGTTAGGGGACGACACGCAGGCAGAAGCAAAGTTGCTCGACATCTTGGCATCACCTGCCGGCGAGCGTGAGCGCCAAAAGGTGGTTGCAGCGCTAGAGAAGATTGGTGGCGAAGCGACATTAGAGGCCGCCCTAAAAGACCCTTCAACAGTTTCAGTCGCACCTGATCGAGTGGCGGCACGCATTGCACGTCTTACTGAACCTGGCGAAATTAGTATGGATCGCGTTCTGGCACGTCCTTCCGGCGTGAGAATTCATTTACATTGTCGTAAAGGACTTGAGCGCATCCTTGCGGATGAAGCCCGTG
>CAJBPJ010000223.1 GCA_903957465.1 uncultured Opitutia bacterium | reverse complement strand
TACCAGCAATGACAACCAGACTGAAGGCGCAGACAGCCAAATCAATATCGGTTACATCTTTAAGAATGTGACCAATGGTATCGATGCCACTGTTGGTGTCAGCCAAACCTCTTATGATGCAACCGTTTACTCGGTTGTGCTCCGTCGTCAATGGAACGAAGCCTACCAAGGCCTCGAAATCTCGGCTGGCTACGCTGGTACCTTGAGCTCCCAAAGCGAGGCTGACTTCAGCTTCGGCGGAACCACGGGTGACAATGCTAAGACCCTCACATTCGTCGAACTCGCGTACAACGTGAACAAGACGTTCGCAGTTGCTGTGAGCCTCGTTAAGCCTGACTCGGAAGCTGACGACAAGGACCGCGGCACCGTCTTCACGGTTCGCGCTGGCTTCTAATCTTCGGATTAGGATCTTAACCTAAACAAGGCCCCGGGAAACTGGGGCCTTTTTTGTGCCCGAATGCCTCGGTTGACCCTTGAGTTGCTTTGGGTCAGGATTGGGAATGTCGACAATACGCGTACTCGTCCCACTCGCCCCAGGCTTTGAGGAGATAGAGACGGTTGCGCCCATCGACATCCTTCGTCGAGCCGGCGCAGAAGTGGTCATTGCCTCCTTTGATGGTGCATCCTGGGTTGTGGGCCGTACGGGGATTGTTATCCGTGCAGACCGCACCTTGGACGAGGTTAGGGCTGATGCGTTCAATCTGCTGCTCATTCCTGGTGGCCCGGCCGTCGCTGCCTTGCGCAAAGACGCCCGTATCCACGGGATACTCCAATCGCATCATCGGCAGCAGGCCTGGATTGGGGCGATTTGTGCAGCCCCACTCGTGCTAAAGGATGCCGGAGTCTTGCCCGCTGATTACTCCGCCCACGATTCATGCCTCGAGGAGCTTCCCAGGGCTCAAATAGATACCCGTGTCGTGGTTTCCGGCCGCACAATCACATCGAGGGGTGCGGGCACTTCGCTCGACTTTGCTTTAGCTCTGGTTGCCGCGCTCTTTGGTCACGCCAAGGAAGATGAAGTGCGCCGAGCAATCTTGGCTCCTTATTAAGGCTCGAGACTTAGAGACCTTTGCGCTTCGGTTCATCTTCGGCGTCGCGCAGGCGCTGGGCACGGAAGAACTCTTTAAAGACTTCGAGACGGGCCGACGCTTTGCGCTCCTTGCTGGCATCTTCCGGCGAGCGGATACGCTCCTTTTCAGCCAACGAACGGCGAAGGTGCATGAGGGCCAAGTGTTCCAGTTGTCGGACGCGTTCACGGGTAAGCTTATACTTCGCACCGATCTGTTCGAGGGTGAGGGGGGCTTCACCGTTTAAGCCAAATCGCAGGCGAATAATTTCGGCCTCACGGGGTTCCAGCTCCGAAAGCATATCGTCGATATCGCTCCGATCGGATTTACCGCGGAGGCTTTCGTAGGGAGATATCGCCGACTCATCTTTAACTAAGTCGCCAAGGGTGGCATCACCGTCTTCGCCGATAGGCATGTCCAAGGAGGTCGAACGGTTTGCCAAGGTCTTTAAGTGGGCGATTTTTGTGATGGGTAACTCCATCACCTCCGAGAGTTCTTCGTTGGTTGGTTCACGTTCCAGCTCGGTGGTTAGTTGGTTGATGATGCGACGCATCGCGGCGATGCGATCGACCATGTGCACTGGCAACCGGAATGACCGACCGCTCGAGGCGAGCGCACGTTTCATGAACTGCTTAATCCACCAAGCTGCATAGGTGCTAAGTTTGCCGCCTTTATCTGGGTCAAAGCGTTCGACAGCTTTCATTAACCCCAAGTTCCCTTCGCTGATGAGGTCCATTAAGGGCAGGCCGAAATTGTCGTAATCACGGGCGATGCGTACAACCAGACGTAAGTTCGCCTGGATCATTTGCTGCCGAGCAGCGTCATCGCCTTTTTGAATGCGACGGGCCAAGGCAACTTCTTCTTCGATTTTAAGCAGGGGCGTTTTGCCAATCTCGTCTAAATAAAAGCGTAAGGGAGATTGATCAGTTGCAGGCAACTCATCCCATGGAACTCCAGGCTCCATAGGGTCAACGGGCTCGATCGGTCTTGAGGGTGACGCTTCTTTCTTGGGCGCAGGCACGCCCTCAGATTTCCGCCCCTTTGGGGGCTTTGGTGCCATTAGCTGCGTTGCCTCAGGGTCGAGGCTAAGCCGAGTGCACGTAGGACGC
>CAJBPJ010000222.1 GCA_903957465.1 uncultured Opitutia bacterium | reverse complement strand
GCGTACTCATCGGACGGTGAAAGTGTCACCCTGTTACGCGACCGCGCAACAGGGAAAACAAGGCAAGGGGTTTACTCACTCTTGTTGAAGTTTACGTATGCCTCGGAAAGGTCTGTCGTGAGCAAGCGGAAGCTAGCCTCGCCGAGGTGCAAATGTAGCTTCACTGTAAAACGCCGCTGGGTAACTACCGCTTTCCAGCGGGGCTTGTTTTCAGGCAAAGGACGGCCAGCAACCACCGCAGGGACATCATCATAGGAGATGTCTAACTTGGACTCATCTAAGCCAATTCTGGCATAGCCAGCTGCGTCAGCCAAACGACCCCAATTAGGGTCTTCGCCATACCACGCAGATTTCACCAGCAGCGAATTGCCAATAGCCCGAGCCACGGCTTCGGCCTCGGCGCGCGTGCGACCGCCCGAGACTTCGACGGAAACCATTTTGGTTACCTTCTCACCATCACCGACAATTTTTTCGGCGAGCACGAAGCAAACCTTATCGAGGGCTTCTTGGAAAAGTTTTTGCAGGCCCGCAGGAGCGCCGTCCAACGAAACACCACTCGCACCAGTAGCCAGTAGCAGCACGGTGTCATTGGTAGACATATCTCCATCAACACTCACACAGTTGAAGGACTGCTCGGTCGCAGCCAACAAAGCCGTGCGCAAGGTCGCAGGTGTCGCATCGAGATCTGTCGCGACGAACGCAAGCATCGTAGCCATGTTCGGCTCAATCATACCGGCGCCTTTAGCCATGCCCGAAACGGTGAACGTGCGCCCTTCCCAATCGAAACGTGCGGTAACAGTTTTCGGACGTGTATCCGAAGTAAGGATCGACCAAGCCGCGCGATCACCTTCCTCAGGAGTCTTTGCAAGGCGTGTACCCGCTTCGGCTATACCTTTCGCAACCTTCGTCATCGGCATGAGTTCGCCAATACGACCCGTCGAGCAGACTAAAAATGGTTCACCGGGAGCCTTGGCTGCTTCCGCAGAGAGCTTCGCCATAGCCCGAGCATCGAGCATTCCTTGTTCCGCCGTACAGGCATTCGCATTACCGCTATTGGCAATAAAGCCGCGCACGCGGCCGGAGGAGGAAGTTAAGAGCTCTTGAGAGACACGCACAGGCGCGGCCTTTACGTCATTCGTCGTAAAGACACCCGCAGCTGAGCAGAGGTGGTCAGCCACAACCAACGTTAGGTCGAGGCGCTCTTGGTTTTTGTTACGAATATCGCAACCCGCAGCGCCAACCCGAAGGCCAGGCACATCCGTAAGGCCAGGAGAATTATCCGAGATACGCAGGGACATAAACTTAGCGAAGACCTTCGGTCTCCTCCCATCCTTGAATCAAGTTTAGGATCTGTACCGCTTGACCACCTGCCCCTTTGAGCAAGTTATCAATCGCAGACGTAATCACCAAGTTACCCGTACGCGCATCCGCCACCACTGACAGTGCCGCATGGTTAGAGTTAGCGACATGCGCTGTGTCTGGGAAGTCACCCGAGCGGAGCAACTGTACGAAAGGCGATTTTTTATAAACTGTCTGCCAAACCGCTTCGACCTGGGCAGCCGTGACGCCGACAGCAGGCACAGTAATCGTCGT
>CAJBPJ010000221.1 GCA_903957465.1 uncultured Opitutia bacterium | reverse complement strand
GGTGGACGGGGAGGGATTCGAACCCACGACCTACTCGATGTAAACGAGCCGCTCTAACCAGCTGAGCTACCCATCCGCGGGTTTACCTTCTTAGCCAAAGGAAATGGGAAGGGGCAAGCAGGAAGCGGGAAGGGGCATGGAGAGACTAAAGGCTAAGACTAAGGACTAAAGAAGCCCCTGCGGGGCTATAGTGGTAGCAGACGCAGCGAGCTCTCTCCCGCTAGCACCTCTAATCCCGCTAATCCAACCAGCCATCCAGCGCACCAGCCACATCCCCGCACCCCTTGCCCTCAGAGGTTTGTCGTAAACCCGTGTTTAACTAGCCAAGCCTTCGCTGTTTCGCGTCGATCGCCTTGGAGTACGATGACGCGATCTTCAAGGGCGCCGCCGGTCCCCAAAGCTTTCTTCAAATCAAGTAACAGTAGGTTACGCATACGTGCTTCCTGGGATTCGATCCATAGGCCCTCGAGCAAGGTGACTTCTTTGCCCCCGCGACCGGCACGTTCATAGCGCAGGTTTATTTTCCCTAATTTAGGCTTTGGGGTAGGGGCGGCTGCTTTCGCAGGAGGCCTTGGGGGCAAGCCTTGTCCATCGAGACGTTCAAAGGGGTTATCTCCCATGGCAGTGAATTAAGTCAGGTTGGCGTAAAGTGGAAGCGACAAACGCCTGCCTTGCCTCCGACGATTCCCTACGCATCCCTAAAGACGTGCCAGATATCCGCCCACAGCTCATTCCCTTCACGGGTGAACTCGCCGCCGTTGGCGAAGTGGTTCGCTTACTTTCCGAAGCGGGTGGACGTCCCTTGCTCGTGGGTGGGTGTGTCCGTGATGCACTCCTCGGGATCCACGCGAAAGATGTCGATGTCGAAGTTTACGGTTTAGAACCCAAGGCTATCGAATCAGCCCTGCGGAAAAGTTTTGCGGTCATTCATGTCGGTGCCGCATTTGGCGTTTTAAAAATTAAAGGACACCCAATCGACGTCTCGCTGCCTCGCCGTGAAAATCAAATCGGCTCAGGCCACCGCGATTTTGCCATCGAAGGTGATCCCAAAATGTCACCCGCCGAAGCTGCCACCCGTCGCGACTTTACGGTTAACGCACTTCTTTGGGATCCGCGTTCAGGCGAACTCATCGACCCTTGGGGCGGTGTTGCGGATTTAGCCGCTAAGCGCTTGCGGCATGTCTCCGATAAATTTGCCGAAGACCCCTTGCGCGTACTTCGCGCGATGCAGTTTGCCGCCCGCTTTGGATTTACAGTCGCTCCCGAAACAATCGCCCTCTGTGCGACACTGACACCAAAAGAGATTAGTCCCGAGAGAGTCTATGAAGAATGGTGTAAGCTTTTGCTCCGCGGCGTTAAACCCTCGGCTGGTCTAGATTTTCTGCACGCCTGTGGCTGGTCGCGTTTCTTCCCCGAACTACATGCCGTGGTGGGCGTTGCCCAGGATCCTGAGTGGCATCCTGAGGGCGATGTCTGGAAGCATACCGCACTGTGTCTCGATGCCTTTGCAGCCGAACGACTGGGCGATGAAAAAGAAGACCTCATTGTCGGCTGGGCGGTACTATTGCACGACCTCGGTAAAGCTACCTGTAGTAAAGTGGAAAGCGATGGACGTATCCATGCTTACGGTCACGAGCAAGCGGGCGAACCCATTGCGCGGATTTTCTTGGAGCGAATGACGCAGCACCGTGAAATCATCGACTCCGTGTTGCCCCTCGTACGCTGGCACGCGGCACCTTATGAACTTTGGAAAGCACAAGCAGGTGATGCCGGTGTGCGTCGCTTGGCAGCCAAGGTCGGTCGCATCGATCGACTTATTCGTGTGGATAATGCCGACCGCAAAGGCCGCGGTACCTATTTCCCTGCCAACGAAGTCTCACCCCAAGGTGCATGGCTTTCTGAAAAAGCTCATGCCCTGGCCATCACTGCGAATGCGCCGAAGCGCTTGGCACTTGGACGGCATTTGATTGCGCTTGGACATTCCCCTCAGCCCTGGTTTTCGGCTGCCCTAGATGCAGCCTTTGAAGCTCAGCTCGATGGCGTCTTTACCGATGAAGCCGGTGGTATCGAATGGCTCAAAACGTGGGTTAAGTCTCAAGGCAAGTGAGTTCAGTTCGCTCACGTTGCCCGTGGTGCGGCGATGACCCGCTTTATGTGAAGTATCACGACGAAGAATGGGGTCGTCCAGTCCATGACGACCATACGCTTTTTGAATTCATCACCCTCGAAGGCGCCCAAGCCGGCCTCTCTTGGTTGATTGTTTTGCGAAAGCGTGAGCACTACCAAAAAGTTTTTGCCGGTTTCGATCCTGCGAAAGTCGCACGGTTTGATGCCAAAAAGATTAAAACCTTACTCGCCGACCCAGGTATCGTTCGTCACCGCGGAAAAATTGAATCAACGGTTAAGAACGCCCAAGTTTTTTTAAAAATGCAAAAAGAGTTTGGCTCTTTCAATGCCTGGCTTTGGGGGCGTGCGAAAGGCCATGCCTCGACGCTACAGAAACGTCCAAAGACCATGGCACATATCCCGACAAACTCCGTCTTAGCTGAAGAACTCTCGCGCGAACTACGTAAACGCGGGATGCGTTTCGTGGGTCCAACCATCCTCCACTCGTTCTTGCAAGCGGTAGGAGTTCTCGACGAACACCTTGTCAGTTGCTGGCGGGCAAAAGCTAAGCCTTCAACGTAAACGGTGTGAAGTCAGTCTTGGTGTCGTAAGCATCAACACCTTCGACAGATTTCAACTTAGCGCACGTCCAATAGGTCACGGGCGTCATGAAGATTTCTACGGCGACCTTGAAGCACCAGTTGGCAAACATCACGGCGAGGAGCGTGGACGTGGACCAAATGCCGAAGAAGGCCAGTGGGTAGAATACAAGACTGTCGACGGCCTGGCCGACAATGGTGGAGCCAATCGTACGCATCCAAAGGTGTTTACCTTTCGTACGCACTTTGAGTTTCGCCAAGACGTAGGAGTTAAGGAAGTCACCGATAAAGAAAGCAATCAGTGACCCAACCGCGATACGCCAGCCGCTGCCGAAACATGTAACGAGTGCGGGTTGGAGTTGCGCGCTGAAAGGTTCATCCGGGCTGGCTGGCAATGTCAGTACGACCCAGCTCATAAAGGTTGCGAAAGCCATCGCACCGAAGCCTGCCCAAATTACCCGTCGTGCAAGCGCGTACCCGTAAACTTCAGTTAAGATATCTCCAAAAATATAAGAGAGGGGGAAGAAGAGATTACCGGCCCCGAAATCGACTTTACCAAAGATCGGTAAATCCAACTGCACAACTTTTGCGGGTCCAATCAAGTTGGAGCACAGAAGTACGGCCACAAACGCAGCCATGATGAGTTCATAATACTTATAGGTTTTAGCGGGCTGTGTCATGATGTGTAAGTTTTAGAGACCTGCCTTAAGTCTTTCAAAAGCTTTGAGCGCACGGTCGCGACCTTCGGTTAAGCCCACAAGTGGTCGCGGGTAAGTCTTGTCTAAGACGATGCCAGCAGCTTCGAGAACATCGGCGGGAGCTTCCCAAGGTTTATGAATCCACTTTGCGGGAAGTTTCGCGAGTTCGGGTACAAATTGACGGACATAGGTTCCATCGGCGTCAAATTTCTCACCTTGGAGTACAGGGTTGAACACGCGGAAGTAAGGGGCGGCATCTGCTCCGCATCCTCCTGCCCATTGCCAGCCCATCGTGTTTGCAGGCAGATCTGCATCAACGAGGGTATCCCAGAACCAATCAGCACCGTCCTGCCAGGGTTGTAAGAAGTGCTTTACCAAAACGGATGCGACGACCATGCGCACGCGGTTATGCATCCAGCCCGTCTGCCAGAGTTGTCGCATGCCTGCGTCGACAATGGGGTAGCCGGTTTGACCGCGCTGCCAGCCCTTCAGTAAGCGTTTCTCGCGAGCCCATGGGAACGCCTTGAATTCAGCTCGCAGGGGCTCGTCGGTTGTTTTTGGGAAATGGTAAATAAGGTGATGACCGAATTCACGCCAGCCGACTTCGGCTACATATTTCTCGCCACCTTTGATGGACCATTTTCCAGCCTTCTTAATTGAGTGAACAATTTCACGTGGTGAGATCTGTCCAAAGTGCAAGTAAGGTGAAAGGCGCGAAGTACCGTCCTCTTTAGGGATATCGCGTGCGGTCGGGTAATCTTTCACGGGACCATCCACAAATTGCGCGAGACGTTTTTCAGCGCCTTTACGAGTTGAATCCCAATTTTTCCAAATCGAGCTATCCCATTGGATGCGTGGCTTAAGTTTTAAATCATCGATGGCTAATGAGCGTAAAGGTTTCTCAGGGCCGTTCAGCTTTCGCGGTGCCGCTAATGGTTCTTCGAAAGGTAAATTAACTAAACAGTTTTTCCAAAACGGGGTGAAAACTTGGAAAGGGTTTCCTGCGAGGGTTTTAATCTTGGTAGGGTCGTGTAGTAAATTGCCGTTAAATGAATCAGCCTGTAGTCCATCCGCACGTAAGGCTTCTTTGATTAAGGAGTCACGTTCGCGGACGGAAGGTTCGTAGCGACGGTTCCAAAACACTGCGCCAGCCTGGCTTTCTTTAACAAGCTTACGTAGTTCGGTTAGGCTGTCGCCTTGGCGGATGACCAGTGCTGAGCCAAGTTTTTCAAGTTGTGCCGCAATATCCGCAAGTGCGTAAGCCAACCAGGCCTCCGAAGCTCCGCGGGCGCGCCATTTACCTTCGCCTTCAGGGTCGTGAACATATACAGGAATAACGGTCCCGCCGGATTTTACGGCTGCAACAAGGGCTGGATGATCGGTAACCCGAAGATCTAGTCTTAGCCATAAGAGGGTAGGACGAATCATTGTTTTTCAACGTGTAGAAGACTTTGTCGGGTGCAAGCGGCAGAATCATTTATCAGCTTTTACCCAGATGATGCCATTGACCGTCTGAAGCTTTGCCGGCTGTCCGCTGAAATGAATACGGACTTTGCTGTCGGGCCAGCGAGATTGGACATGTATTTCTGTCACGCCTGCATCGGATAGCGTCACTTCAAGGATGCCATCCTTACGGTTAACTTGGCAGTGGTAGCCCCAGTAGGAGCCATCTGCGCGAATGACGACGTATGCACGCGTTCGAATAAATGTATTCACGCACTCCAGCCACGATTGGGATAATGCGCCCTGGGGTTCGACTGCCCCTAGGCATTGAAGTGCCTCGCACAGAAGCAGCTCCATGCCTGTTTGCTGATAGAGTAAGAAAAGGGCATGCGTTCGTGCAATCGTACTACTTGTTTGTTCAGGATTCTTAAAAATTGCGACGGTGCTACGTGTCAGCCGCAGCAATTCAAGTGCGGCCTGCTGACAGCGGATGCGATCGGAAGGTTCTGCAAAACTTGCAGTCCATTGTGCAATGATTCCCGCGGCGTTACTTAAGCGAACCGCATCGAATCCTGCTGCATTTTCGGCAGGTAGATTGTCGAGCCGGGCGACGAGATCGTTGATTGCTCGCTGAGTTGCGGCGTAGTGACGGTCGTAACGGGCTCTCCAGGCTGGTCGGTCGACTTCGCGGAGCTCTGCTTGCATGACCGTCATGACATCCAACCAAGCGGGGTCAGAGCTTGTGAGGCTCGGTCGATGTGCAAGGGCGAGGTCGATTAATGCGCCTGCCAACTCAAGTTCACTGATGTCGCCGCCCGCATTTCGCTGACGTGCATGGTGAGCAGCAGCTTTTGCGACGGCTTGCGGGCTGGCCAATCGTGCCCCCGCTACATCGAGCGACGGCGGTGTGCTTGCTGTGGGGGTCTTGAATGTCGACCAAGGTTGCTGAACGTTGACGATAGTTTCGCTTACGCGCACGCCTTCGACTTCATCGCGGCCGTCTTTGCCTACAATGATTTCACCTTTAGCGTCTTTGGCGACTTGGGTATGCTCAACACGCAGACGGTAGATGCCTGGCTTGTTTTCGGGAATAAAACGCAGCGAGTTTGGGTTTTCCACACCCGTTAGCCCAAAGGCTCTTTTCATATCATCTTCGTCGAGCATCTCTCTTCGGTTTTGTGGATAGATTTCGTAAGATTTCTGATCGGGTCCGGTTATGCTCACTGTACGTAGTTCGCCTTGTCGGACGAAATTGGGTACAATGGCGAGCTGGCCAGGCTCTACGGTATTCAGTACTAGATTAAGAAAGGACGCACCGGCTTGTTCAGAGAGTCGACTAGGCACTTGGGCTAAGTCCGCGATCGAGAATAAGCGGATACGCCAAACACGTCGTTCGTCGGACTTCAGCGAAAGTTGTGAAGGTTGATCTTTGGAGTATTCGCCTTGTCCGATGGCCGTGAGTGAAAATGTGACGGGGCGTTGCAGGCTAGCGCTGTTCGATAGTTGCTGCCAGCTTCCGACGGCGTCCGGACAGGCGATGCCAAGGATCTCACCATTGGGCGTCATGGCATAACCCCAGGCATGCGTTGGTTCGCAGCGTAGAAAGGTCGGGTAGGGGGTTCTTCGCCACTGCGGATACGTCAGCTGCTCGGTGTCGATACCAAGACGTACCGATGCTGAGACAGGATTAAAGACGGTGGCGCTGTGATTTTCGAGAGCAGCTTCAATCTCTAGGCGGCCTGCACTCGCCCGGTACTGAAGCGAGTAACTAACATCGCCTTGTTTCCCTTCATAAAGTCCGAGTGTTTTCTCGTTCGGCTGCAGCAAGATTTGCGATGTGCGTCCTGATTCTTCGATTACCCATGATGGGCCACACCATTTATCGGTACGGAACCGAAAGGTATCAAACTCCTTGCCGCGCTTTAAGTGGAGAGCGGTTAAGCGGCCGCGCCGGTTAATTTCCGCACGGACGCCATCGGCTTGAAGAACCGTCGGTAAGCTGGTGGGAACTTGTACAGCCACCGCGGTGAGTTGTCGAAACGCCACTGCTGTGCCAGTCGTCGATAGTCCAATATGAGAAACGAGATTGGGTGTGCGTGTTGAAACGTCGATATCACCGACTTTAAACTCGTCGCCGTCCTCTGGCCGAAACCCGACTTCGGCGACGCCTTCGTCGACGCGTATACGTAAAATATGCCAAGCATTACGCTTCAAGGGCGTGCATTCCATGCGCTCACCGGCAATGCCAATGGCGCAGAGTGATTTATCCATGCCAACTTGATCCGTTGTCACGGTTGCAGCGACGCGTTGTTCAGCCCCGGGTCCGGCAACTAAAAGTGCCAGTGATGAGCCGTCTGCTGATTGTGCGGGAATAAAAACACGCACGGAGGCTTCGAAGTTCAGTGCATCTGCTCCCGGCTGTCGGAAGGCGGTGCGCAGGGTGCCGGCGACAACGGTGACATCGTTGCGTACAAACCCGTTGGCTGTTCCGGGTTTTTTATCAAGGCCCTCCATACGATCCCAATTGCGTAGGCGGGTGGGGTCGCGGAGTGGGTCGTCGAGTCGTGTGACGCTTTGGGCTTGGGCCAGTTGGCCAATCGCCAGAACGGCGCAGAAGAACAGACGCAAACCCATGCACCATTCATTTCAGAAGCCCTAAATGGGTCAATCCCCGCTTGCACCAAGACGCTCGAAGTCTATGTAAAATGTCTATTCCCATGGCACCCTCCAAGAAAAAGGCCTCTCCTAAATCCAAGACATCAGCACGCGCTGATTACCCCGTCTTTCTTCGGGAGTTGCTTGAGGCAAAGTCTCCTACAGGACACGAGTTTGCTGCCCAGACGGTTGTTGACCGTCACGTAGCTTCGTCGGCCTCAACCTACCGCAAGGACACCATTGGCAACCGTATCGCCGAAACTTCGGGTAAAGGTGGTCCTACCGTTCTCTTTGCAGGTCATATCGATGAAATCGGCCTTATCGTTTCGTACGTCGATGATCGCGGTTACCTTTATTTCGATTTCTTAGGCGGACATGACCAAGTCATTCCTTCGGGTCGTCGCATTCACATCTTAACCAAGAATGGTCCAGTCTTGGGTGTTACTGGAAAACGTGCCGTGCATTTAATGTCGCCCGAAGATCGTAAGCGCGTTCCTGAGCGCCATGATATGTGGATTGATATCGGTGTCACCAATCGCACTGAAGCACTCTCTGTTGTACGTATCGGCGACCCTGCAGTGTATGTCGACGGTCCTGAGATGCTGAGAGGCAGTCTCGCAGTGGCACGTGCGTTTGATGACAAAGCAGGCGCGTACGCTGTCATGGAAGCATTTCGCCGTCTCTCTAAGGAGAAGTCGCTGGCTGCACGAGTAGTCTCGGTTGCTACGACCCAAGAAGAGATTGGCACGCGTGGTGCGCAAGTCGCTGCTCAAGGCGTTAGTCCTGATGTAGCTATCGCGGTCGACGTGACTCACGCCACTGATCATCCGGATGCCGACAATCGCAAATTCGGACGTTTCTCCTTAAGTGGAGGTCCCGTGATTGCACGAGGTCCGAATATCAACCCTATCGTCTTTGATCGCTTGGTCGCTGCGGCCGATAAACTTGGCATTCACTATCAGATCCAAGCCGAAGCCCGTCCGACCGGTACTGACGCGCGCGCGATTCAAATGGCCAATGGTGGTGTTGCCTGCGGTTTGATTTCTATTCCGCTTCGCTACATGCACACACCCGGCGAAATCGTTGACCTCAAGGTCGTCGAACAACTTGTTCAGCTCCTCGTTCAGTTCACGAAGGACCTGAAGAAGGGTGATAAGTTTAATTGGTAAGCTTTCGCTTAACGCGCCAAGTCGTTCTGACTTAAGACGGTAATGCCGTGTCTCTGAAGCACAGAGCCGGCCAAGTCTTGGTCGTCTGCTCGTAGGACGAGTCCACATTTTCCAGACGGACGGAACAAGAAGGGGTAGAGGTAGTGAATGTTGATTTCTGCGCGTAGCAGAATGTCAGCGACCTCCTTGAGGTGTGCCTCGGAAGGTAATTCAAGGGCGATGATACCCACAACATCGTTGGCAAATTGGTGCTCCGTGAAGACGGCTTCGGCCTGTTCGGGATGATCGACGACAATCCGAATGATGACCGAGTCGGTTGAATCCACCATGCAGAGTGCCAAGATATGTACGTCGGCTTTGGCTTGACTCCAACGGCTTGGTTTCTTGGGAAGCACCTTGCTGCACAGACGGCGGTGAGGCTTACTCGGATTCAATCGAGCCTTGGGAATACCCAGCAATCGAACAGATGATTGAAGGG
>CAJBPJ010000220.1 GCA_903957465.1 uncultured Opitutia bacterium | reverse complement strand
TGCGCACCATTTAAATGCGTAGAGACGTTGTTCAGGTGTAGAAGATGGACGAAGGATGCGCCCGTAGATGTCGTGAGCGAGGGCGCCTGTCATGGAAACCAGTAAGCCTGAGAATGTGGACATGAACGCAGCAAACGCACCTGCGCAGGTAATGCCGCTGAGAATCGATCCGAGCAGTGCGTGGTCTTTTCCGGCGAGGAGCGTGGGGAGTTCTAAAACGACTTTGTCCGTACCTTTAGCGCCGACCGCATCATAGAGGTGTGGAATAAGGGATCGACCAAGCACGCCGTAAATCGGCGGGAAGACATAAAACACACCAATCAAAATCATCACCCACATTGTCGTACGCTTCGCCGCAACGCCGTCAGGATTGGTGTAAAAGCGCACAAGGATGTGCGGTAGGCCGGCGGTACCGCAGACAATTGCGATAATCAGGGAATAGGTGTAGAGTAGTGAGTAGGGCTTACGGACGGATTCTAACTGAGCCTTTGCTTCAGGGTCTTTGCTCGCGGCGAGCGAAGCATCGACGGCTTTCGTTGTCAGTTTACCGAAAGGAGAGATCCATTGTTCATCCGAAGGAGCCTTGGCGGAGAGAGGCTCTCGCTCGACGGTGTTCTGGATGTTTGTGGCGTTATCAAACGACGTACGGTTTGCCTCGAGATGTCCGTTATAACTGCCGACCACTGACACTAAGACAAAGATAGGTACGGAGATGGCGAAGACCTTGAGCCAATATTGGAAAGCCTGCACGAGCGTGATGCCCTTCATGCCGCCCAAAGAGACATTCAATGTAATCACTGCGCCGACGGCTACGACCCCTGCCCAATAAGGGAGACCTGGGAAAATGTAAGCGAGCGTCGTGCCTGCACCCTTCATTTGGGGCATTGTGTAAAAGAAGCCGATAAAGAGCACGAAGCAGACGGCGATCTTGCGGAATAAAGGTGAATCGTACCGACCCTCGGCGAAGTCAGGAATGGTATAGGCACCAAAGCGACGGAGAGGTCCAGCGATGAAGAGGAGCAGGAAGAGATAACCGCACGCGTAGCATACTGGGTACCAGAGAGCATCGTAGCCACTGGTCATGACCATTCCAGCTACGCCCATGAAGGACGCAGCTGAAAGGTATTCACCGGAAATTGCGGAAGCATTCCAGCCAACAGAAACGGAACGACCAGCGACAAAGAAGTCGCCCGCCGATTTCGAACGTCCAGCCGACCAGAACCCCATCGCAACGGTGATGAGCACCGTAGCTAAAGAGAAAATCGCTATCCAAGGATCCACCGAGCTGATTGCTAGCAAAGGGCTCATCGTTGTTCTCCTTTGGATTCTGCGGCCTCAGCGGATTCAAGTGCGAGCGAGCGCTGAATGAAAATCCATGCAATCACCCAGACAAAAGGGAAAAAGAGAACGCCAAGGATGAGCCAAGTGAGCGTAAATCCAGCGACGCGCGTCGCCATCAACTCCGGTTGGAAATAGTTAAATAGGGGCAGCGCGAGCAGCACGACGGTGAAGGTCAGTGCGCAGGCGATGGAGAGCTGGAGTTGATTGCGCATCAAACGAGCCAGAAAAGCTTCGCTGTGTACGCCATCATCCTTGGATGTCGTTTTAGACATAAGTGTTGGGGTTGCGCCTTTTTAAGTAAACGCGCCCAGAAGGGAAGGCGTAAGGCTTAACCTAGTGTGGCCACAATGGCTTGTGCCTGTGCCTTCAGTTTCGCCGTTTCTTCGGCCGTAAACTCATAGGGCACCACTTTGCCAATACCCAGGACGCCGCGTACTTTACCGTCAGCCGAAATTAAAGGTACCGCTAAAGCGCCTGACACTTGCGTCGACTTTGCATCCGGCCGGGCAACACCCGAGGTGTCTGTCTGTAAATTACAAAGCTGTACCGCATCTTTGCGTTCAGCCGCACAACCCGCGATACCTTTGCCAAAAGGAATACTGGAAATTTTAGGTATGACAAAATCAGGTACACCGATGTGGGCGACCAGCTTAAGTTGTCCGTCTTCGCCCGTGAGGTGAACCGTGCCAGTCTGGCAGCCAAAATCAGCGAGGACACTTTGGAGTAAGGATTGCATGGGGGAGGGTGAAGTTAAGGAGAGGAGACTAAAGAGTGATGGAGGGGAGACTAAGGACTAAAGCTTAAGGACTAAAGATGAGTCAGCAAAGCGGGAAGGAGCAAGGGGCAAGCGGGAAGAGGCAAGCTAAGGAATTAAGAATTAAGAAAGAGTCATTAATTCGTTTTAGCCTTCGAGTTCGAGCCAGCGGGAGACGGCGGCGGCATGTTCTCTTTCAACAATAGCGAGACGCTCCTGGAGTGTCTTCGCTTTGGTGCCGCCGTCTTTATAAAGTTCAGGATCTCCGAGTTGGCTGGTGAGGTCGGCCTGCTCTTTCTCGAAGGCTGCGATGCGAGACGGCAGTTCAGCGAGTTCGCGTTGCTCTTTGTTATTGAGCTTCCGTGCAGCCTTATTGGTGGGGAGTGCCCGATTTGGGTGCAGACGTCGTTGCTTTGGTCTCTGGTTTTGTCGCTGCAGATGTTTTCGCTAAGCGAGCCACTTCTTCACGCCAGTCAGTGTAGCCGCCGGCGTGCTCAGTGATTGTGCCGTTACCTTCAAAGACCAGTGTGCTGGTGACGACGTGGTCAAGGAAGTCGCGGTCGTGGCTGACGAGTAATAAGGTGCCTTGATAATCGACCAAGATTTCTTCGAGGACATCCAGTGTATCCGAATCGAGATCGTTGGTGGGTTCGTCGAGCACGAGAACGTTCGCCGGTTTCGTCAAAAGCTTTGCGAGGAGTAGTCGGTTACGTTCGCCGCCTGAGAGCATGCGCGCAGGGGAGCGGGCACGCGATGGTTCAAAGAGGAAGTCTTGCAGGTAGCTGATGACGTGACGGGAGCGTCCTTGGACGAATACATTGTCCGAGTCTCCGGCGACATTCTCGGCGACAGTTTTCTTGTCATCGATCTGGTCGCGCATCTGGTCGAAGTAGACGACTTCAAGTTGAGTACCATGTTTAATCGTGCCGCCTGTAGGCGTCAGTCGACCTAAGAGAATTTGAATGAGCGTCGTCTTGCCTGCGCCATTGGGCCCAATCAGGCCAATCTTGTCGCCGCGACGGAGCACTAAATCGAGATTACGAATGACCGGTACGGTGGCATTCGGGTAAGTGAAACTGATGCCTTCGGCGTCGACCACGCGTACGCCGGAGCGATCGGCTTCGGCGACGGACATCGTCGCACTCCCAGTGGACTGTCTCCAGCCGGTACGCTCGCTACGCATCTTTCGTAGTGCTTCCATACGGGCTTCGGAGCGCTTGCGTTGGGCGCCAGGACTACGACGCGACCAAGCTTCTTCTTGCCCTAACTTCTTTTCAAAGGCCGCGCGTTGGCGGATTTCGATTTGTTCGGCTTCCTCTTTGCGCACCAGGTAGGTGTCGTAGTCGCAAGGCCAGTTGCTGAGAATGCCACGATCGAGTTCGATGATGCGCGTGGCCATTCGACGAAGGAATGCGCGGTCGTGCGTGATGAAGAGAAGGGGGATGCGTGCCTCGAGCAAAAACTCTTCCATCCACAGGATAGATTCTAAATCCAGGTGATTCGTTGGCTCATCGAGCAAGAGGAGCTCAGGTTTTGAAGCCAGTGCTTTAGCGAGAAGAGTTCGACGCTTCAGTCCGCCCGAGAGTGCATCAAAGGCACGATCTTCGGGTAAGCCGAGGCGGGCGACTAAATCATCAACACGTAATTCTCTTTCCCAATCTTCTTCAGCGCCGTCGTCAGGGGGTAAGCCAGAAGCAACAATATCACGGACGTTACCCTCGAGGTGTTCCGGGATTTCTTGAGTTAGTCGCGCCTGTCTCGCATTGCGGCCGACTTGTCCCGTATCAGGTTTCGAATCGCCAGCCGCCAACCGCATGAGGGTGGTTTTTCCAGCACCATTACGTCCAAGCAAGCAGACGCGTTCGCCTTCTTCAATCTGCAGGTTGACGCCATCGAGGATGGGCGGACCGCCGAAGGAGATGTGGACGTCGAGGAGGGAAAGGAGAGCCATGGCGCGCCGCTGCGTACAGCGGGAAGGGGCAAGTAGAAAGGGGAAAGAGGAAAGGGGAAGGAGAGAATGCGGGGGCACAGGGGCACAGGGGCACAGGGGCACGGCCGGAGAACTCACTACGCTTATTTCCTGGAGTCTGCATTTGGGAATCTCCGGTGCCACCGAGAACCCGTGCCCCTTGCCGCAGGCACAACAAAAAAGGCCGGCTTGCGCCGGCCATTGTCGGAGCGGTCAGCGCCGGCTCACTTGGTGGTATAGTCGGCCTGAGCGCCCTTGATGTTGCGCTTCTGGACCCAAGGCATGAGCGCGCGGAGACGCTGGCCGGTCTTCTCGATCGGGTGGTTCTCGCCCTGCACGGCTAGTAGTCTGGCTGGTCCTGACGCCTCGACGCCACGCATCACCTGGCGCAGAACCACCTCGCGACGGACGAGACCCCGACCGCGGGTTACACGATGGTCGGCGCCAGTTTCGGTCGCGACTTCCAGGTCGCCGGCGCCGCCGCCCGCTTCACGCTCCGCCTCACGAACCTCTTCGACGTCGAGGCCCGCAACGCTTCCTCCTTCATC
>CAJBPJ010000219.1 GCA_903957465.1 uncultured Opitutia bacterium | reverse complement strand
ATGGCTTCAAGCGTCGGAATGGCGATGATCACAAGCGATGCGACCGAAGCCATGATCAAACCAATTTCGATCATCGGGTTTCCGTGACCTTGCTCGGGCGGAGGCGTATCCGATTGTCCGGGACGTTCGCGGAAACGAATAACCGCATAAACCAAGATGCCACCCACAAGCACGAAAAGGACAAGCGACAGCCAGACCGTGTCCATGAAGACGTCGAACTGCGATTGGGCTAGCGGACCCTTAGGATCCATTGGTGACTGACGACCAACCCATTCAGCCTTCGAACAACCCGTTAAGGCTAAAAATCCTAGCGGCAGAAGAAAGGCTGCCGCAAATCGGCGCATGGCACATCCCGTTAAGGTCAAAACTCCCAATGGCAGAAGAGAGGTTAGCAGGAAGCGACGCACAGCGAGGAACATGGAACAGGGTTACCTATGGTTAGGAATGAATAAACGCAGGGTTGTCAGCGAAATACCACAGTGGCACCCTCGCGCTGACCTACCCTGTGGCATCCCGAGTGCTGCAAGATACTTGAGGCTTTAGTGCATGGCAGTGAACGAGTTATAGTTTTACATTCCATTAAAATACCTTATCCAGCACCCGATGTAACCTACTGATGGAACGGGGAAGGGTTGACCTGCCGCCCTGCCCCTTCGACTTAAGGTTCATGCGATGGACAAGTCCGCACGGAACCCAGCTGCCTGATTGGCAGGGCCGCACCCTGCTCATGGGCATTGTCAACGTAACCCCTGACTCATTTTCGGACGGTGGAAAAATAAATAGCCCCGAAGCCGCCGCCGATTTAGCAGAAAAGTTATCCGTCGAAGGAGCGGATGTTATTGATGTCGGTGCAGAGTCCACCCGGCCTGGGGCAATACCTGTCGCGGCAACGGAAGAATTGCGCCGTCTCATTCCGGCGATCCAAGCCATCCGTAAACGTCTTCCGAAGATTGCGATTTCTGCCGACACGTATCGTTGCGAAGTCGCAGAAGCTGCGATTGCCGCCGGCGCTGATATTTTAAACGACGTTTGGGGCGCAGCGCCTGATAGTCCTCACAGCACCTTAGCAACCGTCGCCGCAAACTGTCGCTGCCCTTGGATTTTAATGCACAATCGGGCTACGCCTATATACCAGGACTTCTGGCCAAACATAATTGAAGATTTCCGCAGAGCCTTGGATCGCGCGGAGAAAGCAGGCGTGGCGCGCCACCAACTATGGATTGATCCAGGATTTGGGTTTGGAAAAAGTCATGGCGAAAACCTCGAGGTGTTAGGCCGCCTAAATCGTATCAGCTCACTGGGGTTGCCAGTACTTTTAGGCACCAGCCGGAAATCAACTTTGGGCAAAGTGCTGCGGCAGCCTGATCCTCTTGCACGCGGCGCTGGAGATGCTGCGTGTGCGACATGGGGGATCCAACAAGGTGCGGCCATGTTGCGCGTTCATGACGTTGCCGCCATTCGCCCTTTGGTGCAAATGACAGATGCCCTTCGCCTAGGCAAAAGATGGATAAGTGGCTGATGGCTGCCCTTGGTTGCCCGACTAGGATTTGAACCTAGACTGACCGAGTCAGAGTCGGTCGTGCTACCATTACACCATCGGGCAGAAGACAGGAAGGTGGAGCCAGCAGACGGAGTTGAACCGACAACCTGCCGCTTACAAAACGGCTGCTCTGCCAATTGAGCTATGCTGGCGACCTTCTAGGCCAGAGAGCATTTTGAGGTCCTGAACAGGGTCAACCTCGTTTACAGAACTTGATTGGGGTTGAAGAAGGGCCGTCCTTGATGATAAATTTGGCCACCCCCTTCTACTAATATGACGAAGCTCCCTAAGTATCTGTGCGTCGCAACGAGTGCCCTTTTAATTGGGTGTGCCTCTGGAGACGCCGAACTCAAAGACTCAGTGATGGTAAATACCAAGCCCAACGGAGCCATGGTCCAAGTCGACAATGTCCGCGTTGGCCGAGCGCCGATCCGCGTGCAGCTTGAACGCTCACGAAATCACGAAATCACGGTTTCGGCAGCCGGCCAAGCGCCCCGAACAATTATTGTGAGGCCTACGTTGAAAAATAACGACTACGGCTTCACCGATGCGATTACGGTTGAATTAACGCCTGCCGACGGCGCAGTGCCTGCCGAAGATATTAAAGAATTTGATGAGTTGAAATCTGCAACATTGCTCCCTTTTGGCGCCAACCCAGAAACCTACGGCACGCTGGAAGCTGATTTAGCCGAAGCCAAGCAGGTTGCCCAAAAGCTAGACGCCCTCGCAGCAGCCGCTCGTAAGTCTGTCGAGAGAGCTGAAGAAGCGCTCGCGAAAGCTATCGAAGATGCCAAAACCAAGCCCTCTGAAAATGAATCCAAGGCGGCAATTGATCTAAATAAAACCGAAGATTCGCTTCGCGCAAACTTGGCCTCGGCAGTTACGACCGAAGAAAAAGCCCGCCAATCTCAAAAGGCAGTCGCCGAACGCATTGCCTTGCTCGAGTCGATGCAAGAAAAACGCGAAGTGCCTCCTAAGCAGAGCATCGAAGAACTCGATGCCGCTCGCAAAACGCTCGAGGAATCAAATGCGAAGCTTGCCGAGGTTCAGAAGATTATCCAAGAGGCTAACGCAACCCTGGCAGCTGCCATCGTCGTCCGCGAAGACCTTACTAAAAATACAGGCGGCGTCAGCGAAGACGACCTGCAAGCCCTGACCGATAAAGCTGAGAAACAGCGCAATGCCGCAAAAGAGACAGCCGAGAAACTTGAGCAGTCAGCAAAGGCTGTGAGCTCTCGCGTCGATGACCTTGCCCGACAAGTAATCGAGTCCAAAGCCAACCCTGATCAAGAGGCCGCCCAAAAGCTTGCCGCTGCTCAGGCGCGTATTGTTGCGCTCGAAAACAACCTGGCCCAAGAAAAACTGACGAGCGAAAGCAATCAACGCGCACAGCAAGTCGCCCAGCCCGTCGCCGCACCTACACCCGCGCCCGCGCCTATACCCGAAACCGGTTTATCCGCGGCATTGGCCGCTGCACAGGCAGAAAGCCGCGCGCGCATTTACTCCGAGTACACCGCTCGCAAAGGCTTACTGGAACGGCAAGTCCGCAACGGCGAAGTCACTCGCGAGCAGTACCGCGTGCTTTTAGCACAACTCGACAAAGAGTTACGCCGTCTCTGATT
>CAJBPJ010000218.1 GCA_903957465.1 uncultured Opitutia bacterium | reverse complement strand
GGTATCTGGCCACAATTCCGCTCTCCCTTGGAGTGGGACGTCTTTGCGGTCTCAACTTACTTCACAGTTTCAACGCTCTTCTGGTATATGGGCATGGTTCCTGACCTTGCGACGATCCGTGACCGCGCACGTACCTGGTGGCGCAAGGCAGTCTATAGCTTCCTCGCTATGGGTTGGCGCAACGGTAATCGCCAATGGTCAAACTTCGAAATGGCCTACCTGTTACTTGCCGGCCTCTCGACGCCTTTGGTGCTTTCAGTGCACACCATCGTCTCGTTTGACTTCGCAGTTTCCAACGTCCCCGGCTGGCACACTACCATCTTCCCTCCTTACTTCGTGGCAGGTGCTATCTTCTCTGGCTTTGCAATGGTGCTGACTTTGATGCTCCCGCTGCGTGCGATTTATCGCCTGCACGATACCATCAATCAGTACCACATCGACAATATGACCAAGATCATCTTGGCCACAGGTTCGATGGTCGGTTACGCCTATGCGACTGAGTTCTTTATCGCTGCGTATTCGGGTAATCCTTTCGAGAAATTCGCCTTTATCAATCGAGCCTTTGGTCAGTATGCCTGGGCTTATTGGATCATGGTGACATGCAACGTCATCTCGCCGCAGTTCTTCTGGTTTAAGGCTGTACGTGAAAATCATGCCCTTGTTTGGATTATCTGTCTCTTTGTGAATGTGGGTATGTGGTTTGAGCGCTTCGTCATTACGGTGACTTCGCTGGCCAACGACTACCTGCCATCGAGTTGGGGTTACTACAGCCCGACCATCGTCGATATCTTCACCTTCTTTGGTACCTTCGGGTTCTTCTCGGTCCTCTTCCTGCTCTTTATTCGCTTCCTTCCACTTCTGCCGATGGCGGAGATAAAATCTGTCATCCCACAGGCAGATCCACACGCCCGCTAAGCACGGACTACGCACACCGATGAATAATCCATCTTCTCAAGACACTCAACCGCGCCGTGAAGAGCGCGTGTTTGGCGTCGCCTGTAGTTTCCGCAGCGTCGCCGAGATTTTTCACGCTGCGGAGCGTATCCGTGATGCCGGTTGGAAGAAATGGGATGTCTATACGCCTTTTCCTGTTCACGGTATGGACGCAGCCATGGGGTTGCCTCGCTCCTCGATCCCGCGGGTGACATTACTTGGCGGCCTCACCGGTTTCGTTGCGGGCTGTTTGCTGACATGGTATACCAATAGCTTCGATTACCCGCTGATTGTTGGCGCGAAGCCTTACTGGAGTATCATCTATCCGTTCCCCGTTATCTACGAGTGCACGATTCTTTTTGCGGCATTCGGTACATTCTTCGGCCAGTTCATTTTCAACCGTC
This sequence comes from uncultured Opitutia bacterium, assembly GCA_903957465.1. GTDB lineage: Bacteria > Verrucomicrobiota > Verrucomicrobiia > Opitutales > UBA953 > UBA8828. The sequence goes on along the minus strand of CAJBPJ010000218.1, from coordinate 4,094 downwards.
TGCCACGCCACCACCATCCGCTTTTCGACGTACCACAATTTGTACGCGTTTCAGATGATGCCTTCATGGTGGTACTCGAAGTGAGTGATCCTCGCTTCGGTAACCCTGACCAAGCTTACGACTTCCTCGCTTCACTCGGCGGGCAAGACATCACCCTCGTCCGCGACTGAACCCATGCGTATCGCACTTGCTATTCTCGGCTTCCTTACGGTCGCCACTATTTCATTCCTCGGTATCCAAGGGAAGGTTTCCAAGGACACCCCTGTCTACGTCTTCGATGACATGGATTATCAGTCCAAGTACGACCCTCAAGGGGCGAGTACTTTCTTTGCCGACGGCAGCGCCTCTCGTCCGGCTGTCCCAGGTACAGTTGCGCGTGGTACAGGCCTAGAAACGTCACGCGTACTCTCGCCGAATTATCGCGACGTCCAAGCGCTGAACCCAAGTTTTGTGACAGGCAAAGACGCATCGGGAAATTTCCTGCCTAATTTCCCTGCGCAATCTCTGACGCAAGGAGCAGACGGGAAGCTTTTACCATACGTCATTGATTCATCCGTCCTCGCACTCGGCCAGAAGTACTATGGGATTTATTGTGCAGTGTGTCACGGTGCAGCTGCCGATGGAAATGGCATCTTGAAAGCCCGCTCAGCCATCGAAGGTGCGGAAAATATGCCCACCATCGCGAATCTGCAGACAGCACTCTACCGCGCCTATCCCAATGGGCAGCTCTATGATGTGATTACCAATGGTAAAAACACCATGCAGCCTTACGGTGCTTATCTTTCGCCGGAGGAGCGCTGGGCGGTTGTTGCCTACCTGCGCGCATTACAACTTTCACAAGCTTGTCCGCCCGAACTCACCCCAGCCTCTGTAAAGGCTTCCGCTAAATAAAACTTTGTCATGAGCGACTCCTGTTCCCCTTCTGCTTGGTCAGCGCGCTGGCCTTTGCTCGCAGCGATTGCTGCGGTTTGCATCGGTACCGTTTACGGCTTCGCCTTCTTCACCCCGATGGTTGAGGGCGCCCGCAATCAGATGTCACTGCTTTTTGGTGCGATGTTTTGGATCTCAGTTCTGGTTGGTATATTGATGCTTACAATGATTACCCGGCTGTTTGACGCCGGCTGGGCACCGATTATTCGTCGCTCGTGGGAATTTTTACTCCCTGCGCTACCCATCGTTATCCTCTTAGGTGTGGCTCCACTGGCACTAAACCCCTCTACACGTCATGCTGTCTGGGAGTGGACGAGTGCTACTGATCACGCAATCCATGCGAAATCCTGGTTCTTAAACGAACCCTTCTTCTTGGGCCGTATCGGCTTTTACGTGATTGTCTTTGGCGGTCTCGGTTGGGCTTTGCGCCATTGGTCGTTCCGTCAAGACGGTGATCGTACGGCGGGTCACACGCACACGCTTCACGCTATTTCCGCGGCTGGTGTGCCCGTTGCTGCGCTGACGCTGACGTTCTTGGCCTTCGATTGCTTGATGGCTTTGTCGTATCACTGGTTTTCAACCATGTACGGCGTTTGGTTCTTCACATTGGCTATCCGCATGGCGCTTTCGGTTACTGTTATCTTGACGCATTTACTGTCCACCCGCGGTTGGTTGAGGGGAATGCTCAATCAAGCCCATCGCCACGTGCTTGGCTGCTTGATGTTAGCGTTCACGGTCTTCTGGGCTTACATTAGCTTCTCGCAGTATTTCATTATCTATAACGCCAATATTCCTGAAGAAACTTTCTGGTACAATATTCGGGAGATTGACGCTGTCACAGGGGAGAAGAGTCAGTGGTGGTGGGTTTCGATGTTTATGGTCTTTGGATTCTTCCTTCTGCCATTCATTCTTCTGCTCTTCTACCGCACCAAGATTGTCGCCAGCCGTATTGTAGCGGTTGCTAGCCTGATTTTTGTCGGCGGACTCGTTGACCTCTGGTGGAATGCAATCCCTCGGAAAATTCACGATCAGAGTGAAGTCGGCTTCCATGTGAATGAATTCTTGGTGCCACAGCTCGGACTCGACCTGCTTGCCGTGGTTGGCTTTGGCGCCCTTGTTTTCGCGATCTTCCTGCGCACGGCACGTAACGCCGAGTGCATCCCTATTCACGACCCACGCATTAGCGAATCCCTTGAATACCATGAATGATAACTCACGTAGCGCGCTCTCTTGGCTGGGCGCAGCGGCCTTCGTCGTCGTCGCCTTTGGCTCGATTGCCACGGCCTACTTCATGACTCGTCCTTCGACCCCAGCCGACACTGCTTACCGGGCGCAACAAGTACAATTGCGCCGCGAGCTTGAAGTGAAGGCACAGGCTGCCCTCACTCAGCCTGGTCGTAATGCTGATGGCACCTACCGTGTGCCCATTGACCAAGCGATGGCACTTTTGGCTGCAGATAATGCTATCTTCGCAAAGTTCCGTACACAGTCACAGCCAACCAAATAATGTCGCCCGCACCTGTTGAGTCTTTTTGGGATTTTTCGCTTCTTGGGATTTTTCTCCTCGGTTTTATCTTTTTAGGATCCGCTATCTGGGCGCTTACGTGGTCGCGTAGTAGTGGTCAGTTTGAAGATCTTGAGCGCGATTCCCGGGCTATCTTTGACGCCGATGAACCCGAAGGCGTCGTCCAGGATCGCTTCCCCCAATAACCTATTTCCATGTCCTCGCCGTCTGTCCAAAATATTCTCAACCGAAATAACCCTCTCACGGAGGGCAATTTGAGTCGAGTTGCTCAGATTGACCGTTCGATGCGCTCGTCCGTAGTGTTCTTTGCGGTGATGTCAGCACTGTGGCTGGTTATCGGATCTATCTTAGGGGTTATTTCAGCCATCAAATTGCACGCGCCTGAGTTCTTAAATACCGAAGCATTCACGTTTGGTCGTTCCCGCACATTGCACCTCAACATGGTGGCGTACGGTTGGTCTTTTAATGCTATCTTTGCGGTGAGCATATGGCTCATGCATCGTCTCGCGCGTGTGGAGTTGCGCAATGGGTGGGTGCCAATCCTCGGCGGCATCGGTTGGAATCTGACACTCGTCTACGGTATGTTTGCGATCGCTGGTGGCCAAATGACAGGCGTTGAGTGGTTGGAGATGCCACGTGAAGTGGCCCCTGTGCTTGGGGTGAGTTTTCTGCTTATTGGTTTGTGGTCGGTGGTAGCGTTCTCCCGTCGCCAGACGACGCACGTTTACGTTTCACAGTGGTATATTTTAGCAGCGATGTTCTGGCTGCCGATCCTCTACTTGGTCGCGCAAATGATGATCCTTTGGTTCCCCGCTCGCGGAACCGTGCAAGCGATTACCAACTGGTGGTTTGGCCACAATGCCATTGGCCTCTTCTTGACGCCCGTAGGAGTGGCATCGATGTATTACTTTATTCCGAAAGTGCTCGGCCGCCCGATTCACAGCTACTACCTGTCCGTCGTTGGCTTCTGGTCGTTTGCCCTGTTTTACAATTGGGCAGGCATTCACCACCTTCTCGGTGGTCCCGTGCCTGTATGGCTGCAGTCAGCTGGCATTGTAGCGTCAGTGATGATGGTTATTCCGGTGCTCGTGACGGCTATCAACTTCCATTACACGACCACGAGCTCACAGGCTTGGGGTGTGATTTGGGGTAGTCCAACGCTTCGCTTTACCGTTTTTGGTGCCATGAATTACACGCTCTCCAGTTTCGCTGGATCGCTGATGGCCTTGCGCGATGTTAACGCCATCACGCACTTCACTAATTTCACGATTGGCCATGCTCACCACGGGATGCATGCCTTCCTGACGATGGCGCTCTTTGGTGCTTTCTACTTTATTCTGCCACGCCTGACTCAGCGCGAGTGGCCTTCGGCTGCGCTCATTCACCTCCACTTCTGGCTCTGTGCAATTGGCACCATTGGCTATGTCGTGGTGATGAGCATTCATGGATGGATGCAAGGCATGCAGTGGAATGCTGCCGTCATGACGCCCGCACAGATTTCAGCGGCTGCCCAACCATGGAATATTGCCAGGACGATTTGTGGTTCACTGATGACGATAGGACACATCGTTTTCTGTGCACATGTCCTTTGGATGCTCGTACCACGTGCTGAAAAACGCCAAGGACCAACGCTGTTTGC